>JACPVK010000212.1 GCA_016191795.1 Gammaproteobacteria bacterium | reverse complement strand
CTCAAGGCCGGCGGTATTGCTGAAATTATTCTGGCGACCAACCCAACCGTGGAAGGCGAAACCACCGCACATTATATTTCCGGCATGGCCAAGGATTACGGCATTCAGGCTACGCGTCTGGCGCATGGCATACCGCTGGGTGGTGAGCTGGAATACATTGATGGCGGCACGCTGGCGCATGCTTTTTCCGGGCGGCGAGTCATTCGCTAGTCTGGTTCTAACTCTAATAACGCAAAAGAACTCTGCACCTGTGGGTCGGCCTTCAGGCCGACGCTTTTGTGTAAGGTAATCAGGTAACATTTTCAGGCTGGCCGGTATTACTCATCGCCTGATCGAATGAGGCATCTGCCCACATGATAGCTATAATCCCGGAACCCTCGTTGCATGGTGCAACAAATGACTGAACTTGCCCTATCTGGCCTCGCGACGCCATTGCTCGGTGGTTACATCAATCCACCCGGTAACCGACGCAGCGAGCAGGCCAGGCCAGAAAACACTGAAACCCGTGAACCACGGCGTGAAGCAGCGCGTGAGCCTGAGCGTGTGGTCAGTGGCGAAGTGCTGTCCGCCAGCGAAAATACCTACAGTCGTCTCAATAATGCCCAAAGCCGTTTTAACCAGGCTACCAGTGATACCGCAGCTGACTTCAGGCAGACGCGTCGGTTTAGTCTGCAATCGGCCATACAGACTTTTCAGGAAAATGAATCCATCGTGGTTGATCAAAACCGGGCGGTACAGGTTTCGGGTATTATTGACGAATATGTCTGATGCTATGATGCTCCCTCTCCCACCATCGGCTCGCGCCGATGGTTCCCCCTCTCCCGTCTACGGGCGAGGGTAAGTTAGAGTCGCTGCGCGACACACACTTATAATTTGCCGGCAGGATAGAAAATGACCGACTGCATCTTCTGCAAAATTGCCGCGGGTACCATTCCCGCCAATATTGTTTATCAGAATGACGACGTGCTCGCGTTTCGCGATCTCAATCCGCAAGCACCGACGCACATTCTGGTGATTCCCAAAAAACACATCGCCACCACTAACGACATCACGGCAAAGGATGCGGCGCTAATCGGCCAGATGTATCTCGCCGCCAAACAAATCGCCAAAGATGAAGGCATTGCGGAGAGCGGTTATCGCACGGTGATGAATTGCAATCGTGGTGCCGGGCAAACCGTGTTTCATATTCATCTGCATGTGCTGGGTGGCAGGCAGATGAACTGGCCGCCGGGATAAATTCCTGATTTGTTGAAAAATGTCGTATTTCCCACAAAAAACCTAATGAGTTATTGAAATCTCGTACCCCTGGCTTGAGTATGTGTTCCGCTCCAAGGAAAGAGCACTGATTGGCGGCTAGCTGGCTGGCAATCAATCTGTTGTGTGGAGTACGACAGTCATAACAAATGAAAGGGGAAAAAATGAAAATCAAAACTCAGGTGTTAGTCATGTTACTGGCAGGATCGGTCGTTCAGCCTGCTTTCGCTGTTTTAACCAAGGCCCAATTGGGCGAAAAACTCTACTTTGATACCAGTTTGTCAGAACCGGCAGGCCAGGCCTGTGCCAGTTGTCATGAACCGTCGGCGGGTTTTGCTGATCCCGATCAGCATTTGCCGGTTTCGGAAGGTGTGATTCCGGGGCGGTTTGGTACACGTAATTCGCCCAGTGCGGCTTATGCATTGTTTTATCCGACGTTTACCCTGAAGTCCGGCATTCTGGGTGGTCAGTTCTGGGATGGTCGCGCTGCGACTTTAACCGAGCAGGCGAAGGGGCCGTTTTTGAATCCGGTGGAGATGAATAATCCGGATCAGGCCAGTGTCATTGCCAAAATCCAGGCCACGCCTTATGCCGCGGATTTTGCAACAGTATGTGGTCCTTTCACTAATGTTGCAGCCGCCTACCAATGTATGGCCGAAGCCATAGCCTTGTTTGAAACCACGACAATGTTCCGTCCGTTCACCTCAAAATATGATGCGGTGAAGGCGAACCGAGCCAGTTTTACGGCACAGGAAGCCGCCGGCCTGAAGCTGTTCACCGGCAGCGGAAAATGCAGCAACTGTCATGTACTGGGAACAGGCAAAAATCCGGATCTGTTTACCGATTCGAAATTCCAGAACCTGGGCTTGCCCAGAAATCCTGAAATCTTTCAGTTAAGGCCGGATTTGCCGGCGGATTTCCGGGATCTTGGTTTGGGCGCGGTATTGAATGATCCAAAACACAACGGCAAATTCAAAACCACTCATCTCAGAAACATCGCCTTAACGCCACCCTATATGCATAACGGGGTGCTGAAAACGCTGAAAGACGTGGTGCATTTTTATAACACCCGCGACATTCCCGGTGTGTGGCCTGCACCGGAAGTGTCTGAGAATATGGATGGCGCGTTTTTGGGTAATCTGGGGCTGACTTCTGCCGAAGAGGATGCCATTGTGGCATTTATGCAAACCTTAACCGATGGCTATGTAGCACCTTAACTAGTCTTTAACCCCGGGTGAGCCTGCGTCCTGTTGGCTCACCCGGGGTTATTTCCGAATCTTGCGTGTGTTTTCTTGAATCTAATCCAATCAGCCAGTAATATGCCGCCCTCTGTTAATGTCTTTGCTATTGAAGGCATGTTGACTGCTTTAGGCGCATAGCTCAGTTGGGCGAAGCGGAAAAGAAAATGATCCAGTGGATCATTTTCCCG
>JACPVK010000211.1 GCA_016191795.1 Gammaproteobacteria bacterium | reverse complement strand
TGTGACCTGACTTACTGCACAAATATCCATCCCGGTGAAACCTGGCAAGAGGTGCGTCTGGCGCTCGGATACTACCTGCCGCAAATCAAGTCACAAATCTCCCCGAACACGTCATTTGGTGTCGGCCTGAGGTTATCGGAATACGCCGCGCGCGAACTGGAAATTCCCGGCGTTTTTGCGGAGTTTAGTGATTTTCTGCACAGTAACGGTCTCTATGTTTTCACCCTCAATGGTTTTCCATTTGGCGCCTTTCACCATCAAAGTGTAAAGGACAAGGTTTATCTGCCAGATTGGACAGATATCAGGAGGCTAAAATACAGTAATCGACTTGCACGATTACTGGTCAAGTTGCTTCCCGATGAGATGGGTTTAGAAGGCAGTATCAGCACTGTTCCCGGTGGTTACAAACCTCATCTTGCCGGGAAACCAGGCAGCGTCGAGATGATTGTCGAGCTGTTGCTGTTGCATGCTTCCGTACTGTACGACTTGTATAATGAAACTGGACGTAGCATTACCCTGGCTCTGGAACCGGAACCATCTTGCATGCTTGAAACCATCTCCGAGACGGTTGCTTTTTTTGAAGAGCGGCTATTCAACCATCAAGCCATTGGACGAATGGCCTCACTCTGTCGTTTGAGCATGAGTGAAGCCGAATCGTCCATTCGACGTCATCTAGGAGTATGTTTCGATACTTGTCACGCAGCAGTTGAATTTGAGGATGCAAATGACGCCATTGCGCGTTTACACAATGCCGGTATCCGCATTGCCAAACTACAACTCAGCGCTGGTTTGCGCATGCCCGATGCCTCTGCTCACGCGGTAAAAAAACTTTCTCCGTTCGTAGAGGATGTTTATCTGCATCAGGTGATCGAACGTTCGTCCGCTGGTATGCGACGCATGATAGATCTATCAGAAGCACTAATAGCGGACGCAAACATAAGTAATGATCTGGCAAACCGCGAATGGCGCATCCACTTTCACGTGCCAATTTCATCTGCACAACTCGGTCATTTCGAGAGTACCCGACCATTTCTCGAGGAAATATTAGCGATACACAAAAATAAACCCATCACGTCTCATCTTGAAATTGAAACGTATACCTGGGATGTATTGCCGGAATTATACCGTAAAGAGTCGCTTACCTCGGCTATAGCAAGTGAGTTGCAATGGGCACTCGAACAATTAGTTTAACAAAATGGCATATCTTGTTACGTCTTGGCCGTGTCTCCAACCTGCCGACAGTATGGAGTAACGTCTTCACCGGAGCCGTGCTTTCAGGTTACTCACTTCAAAATTATATTCTGGTTGTGGTGCTCATTGCTTTATCACTTATCTACGTTGCCGGGATGTTCCGTAATGACGCGTTTGATCATAAGATCGATATCAAAGAACGTCCCACCCGCCCCATCGCTTCTGGCGAAATTTCAGCTCGGACTGTTTTTCTGTCCGGTTACAGCATACTGGGTGCTGGCGTATTGATGCTGGCATTAACGAACATGGCTGCACTTATCTCGGGTTTGGTACTGGCAGCATTGGTAGTGTTTTACAATTTTTACCACAAAGGCAATCCCTTGAGTCCGCTACTGATGGGGCTATGTCGTATGCTGGTTTATATCACAAGCACCCTTGCAATCACTGGCGGGAGCATACCGAATCTGGTGTGGCAAGGCGCATTGGTTTTGTTAGCGTATTCGATCGGTCTGACTTACATAGCTAAACAGGAAAATTTTGGAAAAATAACCAAGCTCTGGCCTTTACTTGGCCTTGCCGCACCGGTTTTATTTGTACTGTTTAAATTACCATGGACCGTATTGAGTCTGATTAGCCTTGCGCTAATTGTAGCCTGGACATTGCGTTGCTTATGGCTGGTGATAGCTAACTCCAGTAGAAATATACGCCATGCAGTAAGCGGATTCATCGCGGGAATTTCGCTTAACGACGCATTATTGATGTCCACACAGGACGCTCAGGCTTTGGTCATCTTAGGCTATGTTGCATTTTTGCTTACATATCTGGCGCAACGTCGTATCGCTGGTACCTAACAGGACTAAGCTGAACCAGAATGTTTAAAAAGATGATCCAGTATGATGTCGTGCACGGCCGTTGCCGGCACATCACCAGACGGTAACAGTTCAGGTATTGAACTAATCAGCAGCGGACCCTGGTCTGCATGTTCCGTCAAACGCCCATGAGAGCCACGAATCAAACTCGGGTCCAGCGGAATAATATCGAGTAAATTGCGCATACCACAATAACGTTTTAAAAGTTTCCAGCCGATTTGCAGTTTAGCAAACTTGAGCGCTGGATCAATAAACAATTCGACCGGATCGTATCCAGGCTTTCGATGAATATCAACCGTGCGTGCAAAATCTGGTGCACGCAAATCATCCAGCCAATAGTAATAACTAAACCACCTGTCCGCACGACTAATAGCGACCAGTTCACCTGCGCGTGAATGATCGAGTCCCGCGGCATGCTTGCCATTTTTGTCTAGCACGCTCTCAACACCGTCGAGGCGACTGATGAGTGCCTGTACGATTGCCACCAACTCAGGACGTTTAACATAAATGTGAGCAATCTGATGATCAACCAACGCAAACGCTTCCGAAGCACCCGTATCCAGTTTTTCCTCACCCTGCTCTTCACGTACGGCCAGCAGACCCGCCTCGCGCAAAGCGCGATTGATCGCAATGTCTCCTTTAACCGGTGTTATGCCATATTCAGACACAACAATTATACGTGCTGCATCGGCTTCTACATGTTCGATTATTTCGCCACATAGTTCATCAACCGCGTTAACATCAAATATAATGTCAGGGTGATTCGGGCCCAGGCGTTGCAAATTGTAGTCGAGATGTGGTAGATAAATAAGCGTAAGCGATGGTTGCCGTGTATTGTAAATGTGCAACGCACAATCAGTAATCCACCGGCTTGAGGTAACATCTGCAGCAGGCCCCCAAAATCGAAACAGTGGAAATTGGCCAAATTTTTCGTTGAGCTCTGCATGTAAAGACGGTGGACAGGTATAAACATCCGGAATCTTGCGTCCATCTGCCTTATAGATCGGCCGCGGTGTAACGCTCCAGTCAACATCGGCATACATGTTGAACCACCAGAACAATTGCGCACAGGTAAAATCAGCATCACGTTTTTTTGCACTACTCCAGATTTTTTCCCCTTCTATCAAGCCATTATTTTGTTTCCAAAAAAGAGGCTCTGCCAGTTCCCGTGAGTACCAACCATTGGCAACAACACCATGCTCGTTAGGCAGCGTACCTGTGAGAAATGTTGCCTGAACCGAACATGTCACAGCAGGAATAATAGTAGTAAGTGTACGTGTGCCTCCACGTTGCTGGAGAGCGCGCAGATTAGGTGCATGCTGTAGCAGATCCGCGGTTAATCCGACGACATTAATGACAACTGTTCGTTGCATCTGCCCGGAATCTAATTGCTAACAACAGGCGTTTGTCCGCGTAATACTGAGTTGCCTTCCCAGTTTTGACGCTGATCGACCAGCAAATAATCTTCCGCATCGGTTATATCAAGACGCCCACTCTGTGCAAAGAATGTTAATGGATTATGCCAAACTATGGTTTCTATGGCGCTCTCGGATATACCCGAAGATCGCATCGCATTTACAGTTTTTGGTACTTTTAGAGGATCACTAACACCCCAGTCGGCCGCGCTGTTTATGATAATGCGCTCACTGCCATATTGCTTGACCAGATCAACCATCCTTTTTTCATCCATTTTGGTATCCGGGTAAATCGAGTGACCAGCCCAGCACCCAGTATCGAGTACTAGAGGTAAGGTTTCTTCTGTGTTGTGATCAATTAGTATGCG
>JACPVK010000210.1 GCA_016191795.1 Gammaproteobacteria bacterium | reverse complement strand
ATGGCGAGTTTCTGGGGCTGGAGCATCGGGGCCAGCCTGGTGTTTGGCCTGGCCTTGTCGGTGGCGAGCACCGTGGTGTTGATACGCGCGCTGGAAAGTCGCGGCCTGCTCGAATCCATTAACGGCCATATCGCCGTGGACTGGCTGGTGGTGGAAGACCTGGTGATGATTCTGGTGCTGATTGTGTTGCCGCCGCTGTCGGGCTGGCTGGGTGCAACACCGGTGCCGGAAGATTCCAATTTGCTCATGGCACTGGCCACCACGCTGGGCAAGGTAGCGCTGTTTATTGTGCTGATGCTGGTGCTTGGCCGGCGGTTGTTTCCCTGGTTGTTGTGGCAGGTGGCGCGCACCGGTTCACGTGAACTCTTTACCCTGTGCGTGATTGCCGCCGCACTCGGCATTGCCTATGGTGCGGCAATGATTTTTGGCGTGTCGTTTGCGCTGGGCGCATTTTTCGCCGGCATGATGTTGCGCGAATCCTCTCTCAGTCACCGCGCGGCCAGCGAGTCGTTGCCCTTGCGCGATGCCTTTTCGGTATTGTTTTTTGTGTCGGTGGGCATGCTGTTTAATCCCATGATGCTGATTGAAGAACCGCTGCGCGTACTCGCGGTGGTGGCGATTATTATTTTTGGTAAAACCCTGGCGGCGTTTTTGCTGGTGCTGGCGTTTCGCTATCCGTTGAATACCGCGCTTACCGTTTCTGCCAGCCTGGCGCAAATCGGTGAATTCTCCTTCATTCTCGCCGGGCTTGGCGTGACGATGAATCTGTTGCCGGTAGAGGGCCATAATCTGATTCTCGCCGGCGCGCTGATTTCCATCGCGCTCAATCCGTTGCTGTTCAATGCCATCGAACCTTTGCAAAACTGGATAAGGTCACGCTCGAAACTGGCGCGCGCCATGGAGCGGCCGGGCGATCCGTTGGCGGAATTGCCCATGACCATTAATCTGGAGCATTTGACTGGCCACGTGCTGCTGGTTGGCCACGGCCGCATCGGCAGGCGCATCGCCCAGGCCTTGCAGGAGCAAGCTATTCCCATGGTGGTGGCGGAACAGAATCGTGACATTGTCGAGCAATTGCGCGCCCGCAATATTCCGGCAGTATCGGGTGATGCCGCCGACCCGGCAGTGTTAATTCAGGCGCATGTGGCGCGTGCGCAAACCCTGGTGATCACCATTCCCGATGCGTATCGCGTCGGGCAAATGATGAATATTGCACACACGCTGAATCCTGGTATTCACACTGTCGTACTGGCGCGCAACAACGAAGAAGTTGAACTACTGAAGGTGCAGGCCGGGCAGGTATTCATGGCCGAGCAGGAACTGGCCTTGGCGATGACACGTCAGGTGTTGTCCTGGATTGGGCACAACAGGCAGTGACACTATGGAACGTGAATCAGCGTTGCAATGCTGGTTATTTAGTCCAGTCCTTGGTCTTGAGCTGTTTCGTTACATGCCTGAAGGCCTGATCATTGGTGATCAGCACGTTGTCTGTGGCTACGGCATGCGCCGCAATGAGCATATCAAGTGCGGCCAGGCTTGTGCCTTGCTTTTCACAATTAGCGCGCAAACCAGCATAGCTATTGGCTGCATCACTATCCCACGGCAAAACATCAACGTGATGCAAAAATGTTGTGACTAGATTGTGCAGACGATGTGCTTCAGGTCGTTTGGCTAACCCGTACAGTAATTCAGCCGCAGTGACAGCCGATATGCAAACAGCATCTACCGGCATGGCCGCCAGATGTTTGGTAACCACCGGGTGGTTTCTGATAATCAGGCTAACCGTGTTGGTGTCCAGCATGCAGTGCTTCATTCGCGCCAGCCTTTAAACGGGTCGCGTTCTGCCGGTTGTTTCTGTGGGCTGCGTTCCTGAGTGCCAAGAAAGTCGTCCGGCACCGAGGTGGCTTGCAACTGGGCAATGAGATCGCTCCAGGATGCAGGCTTGCTGGCCAGGATTACATTACCCGTTACCGGATCTCTGCGTATAAACACCTCGCTACCTTCAAAACGGAATTCGCGGGGCAGTCGAACTGCCTGGCTGCGGCCTGTCATAAATAGTTTTGCAGTGTGTTTCATGCTGGGCTCCTGCTGATCAGTATCATGATATGCATCATGGTATATATCTAATTAATACATATCAAGATAGATATTATATTGGAGGACTATTCCCGATAGGCGGCAGAGAAGTGACGCCCCGGAAACTGAATTAACCCGTCGGAATCAACTGTATTCAGCTGCTCTGTTTTGGTGTTAAGGCTTTACCCTGATACTGAATCCCGTGCCAGCCATAACGCATGAAATTGCGAATATTCATGTGATCCGATCCCTCCGGATTTTCCAAAACATCATTTCGGTAATACGCACCAAAACAGGCGAGCGTTTGTTCAACCGAGAAATTTTGTATCTGCGCAAAGGCAAACAGTTTACAGGAACCGGAATTCTGCCCGGCTGCATTCATCAATTCACCATTCTTGAATGCAACCGGCGTGAAGGTATACAGTGATTCAATGACAGCGAGGGTGTCATTGAATTCGAGTT
>JACPVK010000221.1 GCA_016191795.1 Gammaproteobacteria bacterium | reverse complement strand
TTTTAAATCCTCCAGCGTCCAGATACCCCCGTTAGCCCGCACGGATTTCACCAGTTTTTCCGCGATTTCACCACGATAAAACCCGGAACTGCCATCACGCGCCATACGTTGCAGGGTAATCGCCAGATCCGGCTGACGAATCATGGCGTGATCTGCGGGCACTTCGTTATTTTGTAAAAAAATAGCCGCCGCATCTTTTGAGCTACGCAGCACAGGTAAACGAAAACCGGCCAGCTTCTGATAATGTTCATCGACCATAAATCCCTGCTGCGCCAGTCGAATGGCCGGTTGCAAATTTTCCTGAAACGGTAGCGTGCCGTAATAATTACTGACATGCTCCAGTGCTGCCGGCAGTCCCGGTATACCGGCTGACAAGGCGCCGTTAATCGATGCGTTTTCTTTAACTTCACCCAGCTCATCCAGATACATGTCGCGGGAGGCGGCCAGCGGCGCGGTTTCGCGCGCGTCGATCATCACTTCAAAATTATCCCGGGCACGATGCAATAAAAAAAATCCGCCACCACCCAGGCCGGAACTGTAAGGCTCAACCACCGCCAATGTAGCGGCTACCGCAACCGCTGCATCAAACGCATTACCACCGGAGCGCAATACCTGTTCGCCGGCGGCGGTCGCCAATGGGTGTGCCGTGGCTAAAGCCGCCTGACCTGCTATGGCGGTATTGGCAAATACCAGAGTTAAAAGAAAAAGAGAACGCAAATGAACGCAAATGAACGCAAATGTTTTTATTGGCTGCTTAAGCTGTGTGTATCTGTGCATGATCTGGCTCCGCTTATTCAGATGTTATTTTCTACAGGTTCGCTTTCCGGCGAACAAACAGGGATTTGCTTTTATTTGCGTTTTTTTGTTCTTTGGCTTTCCCCAAACACCCAAACAAAAAAGCCCCGGCAAGCGGGGCTTTGGTAATGACCGGTAAATTATTTGCCAGTCAGTTTGTGATATTTTTCCATCAACTCTTCCTTGGTTTCCTTGAAATCCGGATTCATGGGGATGCAATCCACCGGGCATACTTCGACACATTGCGGCGTATCATAATGGCCGACACATTCCGTGCATTTCTTCGGATCGATAATATAAATTTCATCACCCGCCGATATCGCTTCGTTGGGACATTCCGGTTCGCATACATCACAGTTGATGCATTCGTCGGTGATCATTAACGCCATATATTTACTCCTGGCCCTTGTGACGTCGGCCAATCATTGTTACTAATTCTTTTGCCACCAGCGGGTGCACAAACTCTCGCACATCACCACCGTGCAGCGCCACTTCGCGCACCAGCGATGACGAGATAAAGCTAAACTGCTCGGCCGGCGTTAAAAACAGGGTTTCAACATTCGCGGACAGATGCCGGTTCATACTGGCCAGCTGCATTTCATATTCAAAATCGGATACCACGCGTAAACCACGCAATATCACATTGGCCTTGCATAACCGGGCAAAGTCTACCAATAACTCGGAAAATCCGCAGACCTTCACGTTTGACATATTGCCCAGAACATTGCGCGCCATATCCACACGATGGCTCAGGTCAAATAACGGGGTTTTACCCGGGTTGGCAGCCACCGCCACAATCACCTGATCGAATAACTTGCTGGCACGCTCCACCAGATCGCTGTGACCATTGGTAATCGGATCGAATGTGCCGGGATAAACCGCAACAATTGCCATGTATTCAGCCCCTGTCATCTCGCAGGGCCAGATAATAACCTACCTGACCGGCTTTTTTCCCACGAATTATTTGCCAATTCACCGGTAATTGCGGCAGCTCATATTGGGCAGGATATTCCAGATAGATTTTAGCCTGAGGTGCCAGCAGATGGCGCTGCTCCAGCAGGGTACAACTCGGTGCCAGCAACTGGCTTGCATAGGGCGGGTCAATAAACACCACATCAAACGAGCCAGTCGCCTGCTGTAACCAGTTCATGGCATCAGACCTGACCAGTTGCACCTGCCGGGCTTGCAACAAGACGATATTGGATGCCAGATTCGCCTGCGCACGCACATCCGATTCCACCAGCACCACTTCGCGCGCACCACGTGAAGCCGCCTCGAATCCCAGCGCGCCACTACCGGCAAACAAATCCAGGCAGCGCGCACCGGCAATATCGGCCTGCAACCAGTTAAACAGGGTTTCGCGCACCCGATCGGTTGACGGCCGCAGGCCCGGCACATCGGCAATGGGCAGTTTACGGCTGCGCCATTCACCGCCGATGATGCGTAATTCGCCGGGCCTGGGTGGCATTAATCTCGCCCCTGCGCCAGGGCGCAGAAGTCAGCTTTTGTGGGTCGGGCTTTAGCCTGACGCTGTTGCCGTTTTTGCAGAATACCTCGTTGGCCTGAAGGCCAACCCACACTACATGCCGAGAAATTTAGATTTATCAGATCAATCACATCAGACATCATGGCTGTTGCGATGCCTGTTTCGGTCCTACCACTATCGTTACCATGCGGTCGGGATCAATGTGCCGCTTCAGTGCATCGCGTATTGCCGGTGCATTCACTGCGCGAATACGCTCGACAAATGTATCCAGATAATCCAGCGGTAAATTATAAAAACTGATCATGGCCAGGTATTCGGCGAGCTTTGAGTTACTGTCGATACGTAACGCAAAACCGCCGGTGATATTGCTAATGGCGGCCGTTAACTCTTTTTCGGTTGGGCCTTGCTGCGCATATTCACGCAGGGTTTGACTGGCTATATCCAGCGCCTGTTGAGTCTGGTCACTGCGCGTTTGCAGGCCAAGCTGAAACGGTCCGTGTTCGCGCATCGGCATAAAATAGCTGTACACACTGTAAGCCAGCCCGCGTTTTTCGCGCACCTCATCCATTAACCGCGACGCAAAACCACTACCGCCAAGGCTGTGGTTGGCGACATACAAAGTGAAATAATCCGGATCATCGCGACGACTCGCCGGCTGCCCGATTAACACATGACTTTGTTGCGAGGGAAACTCGATGTGAATATTTTTCGCCGCACTCAACATCGGCACCGGTGGAATAGCGACCGGCTTTTCACCTGACGGCAAGCCTTGCATTAAATCCTGCGCCAGTTTTTCAGCCTGCTTTCTATCCAGATCACCCACCATCACCAGAATGACATTTTTCGCAACGTAATAGCGCTGATAAAACGACTGTAAATCTTTCAGCTTTAGCGTCGCCAGACTTTGTTCCGTGCCTTCTTCCGGTGCAGCATACGGATGATCACCATACAGCGCCCTGTTAAAGGCTTCGTCCGCAATAGCTGCCGGTGATTGCTGCTTGGCTTTCACGGCAAACTGCAATCGTTTTAACTCACGCTGCCAGGCATCCTGTGGAAAATCCGGTTTATTTAGAATCTTTTCCAGCGTAGATAATGCCGGTTGCAAATAACGCGCATCACTCAAACTGCGCAATTGCAGCCACGCCATGTCACGCGATACACCATTACCAAACCTCGCGCCCACGGCATCAAATTGCTCGGCCAGTTGTTGTGAGGTTTGACCACCGGCGCCTTCCGCCAGCAAACCATTGGTGAGCATGGAGGTGCCAGGTTTGGCGCCATCACGCGCACTGCCGGCATCAAATGTCAGCCGCAAATCCACCATGGGTAAATCATGCGCCTCAATAAAATAAACTGACACGCCGTTACTGGTTTGCCAGTGTTGGATTTGCGGAATAGCGTGAGCCAGCGGCGTCAGCAAACTGAGCGTCATTAAAGCAATAGAATTGACGCAGAGACGCAGAGACACAGAGGAAAAACAGAACTTTGGTTTGTGGTTGATCACAACTGATCCGGGATATTGCAATTCTGAACGCAAGCTAACACTCACAAAATTAAAATACCCCTTGCTTTGCCTACTCTGCGCCTCTGTGTCTCTGTGTCGAAAATTTTTAATGTTTTTATTAACGAACATGGCCACCTCCAGCATTGTGCATGCGTGGCGGTTGCTTCGGATCTATCGGCAACGGCTCTAATTGCGCCACGGTTAATCGTTCCGGCGTGAGATATTTTCTGGCGACAGCCTGTACCTGTTCGGCTGTAATCGCCTGAATGCTGTTCAGGTAATCAGCTTTTTTCTGCCAGCCCAATCCAACGGTTTGCAAGGTGCCCAGTTGCATAGCCTGATAGAACACCGAATCCTGTTCGTAAACCGTACTCGCCATGACCTGCGCTTTTACCCGTTCCATTTCACTCTGGCTGGGTGGCTGATTTTGAATTTTATTGATTTGTTCGCGCAGCGCTTTTTCGAGTTGTGCCACTGTGGTATCGCCGGTGGGTGATGCATCGAGCATGAATAAGTTGTCCTGGCGCGCATACAGGTCGTAACCGGCACCCGCCGAGCTGGCAATACTCTGGCCGCGAATTAATTCACTGGCCAGGCGACTGCTGTTACCACCGTCCAGCACACCGGCCAGCACATCCAGTGCATAAGCTTCCCAGGGTTCGGCATTGTTACTGGCCAGCGTATTCAGTACCGGCACCTTGTAACCCATGATGAGATAAGGCACTTCTGCCGGCACTTTTACCACCAGCCTGCGCTCACCCTGTTGTGTCACTTCCTGACGCGGACGCGGCGGCGTTAAGGTTGATGGCTTGAGTGGTCCAAAATATTTTTTTGCCAGCGCCAGTACGGCTTCGGGTTCAACATCACCGGCCACCACCAGCGTGGCATTGTTGGGGGCATACCAGGTGGCATACCAGTCACGCATGTCCTGGATGCTCATGGTATTGAGATCATCCATCCAGCCAATAATCGGCTGACCATAGGTAGAACTGGTGTAGGCCACGGCATTGAAATGCTCATAGGTCAGCGCCGTCGGATCATCATCGGTGCGCATGCGGCGCTCTTCTTTCACCACTTCCACTTCTTTTTTGAATTCGCTTTCATCCAGCACTAAATTGCGCATGCGATCGGCTTCCAGTTGCAAACAGATTTCCAGCCGATCGGCCGCGATGCGCTGAAAATACGCGGTGTAATCCATACCGGTAAAAGCGTTTTCACTGCCGCCATTGGCCGCAATAATTTCCGAAAATTTTCCGGCCGGATGTGTGGGCGTGCCCTTGAACATCATGTGCTCAAGCACGTGCGAGACGCCGGTAACGCGTTGCTCGTAGCTACCGCCCACCTTGTACCAGACCTGCGACACCACCACCGGCGAGCGGTGATCCGGTTTGACCAGCACATCCATGCCATTGGCTAACTGATAACTGTAAACACCGTTAACCGGTTCTTTCTGTAGCCTGGCCTGCTCCGGCGGTTTCACCATATTGCAAGCCGAAATCGCCGGCAGCGCCAGGGCGCCGAGTAAGTAAATTGTTTTCATATTTCTCCCCGATTGAGTGCCCATCATGGACTTAACTTGTTTTAGGTAGTTCATCGTTATGCCGGGTGACTATAAAACACCGATTCAGAAACCAGTGAATAACTCTCACCACCAGGATCCAGGGTGCGCACAGCAAAAGGCTTAAACCCTATAAAAACATCTGCGTCTCCGCGCCTCTGTGTCAAATCTTTAAAACCACTTTAATATTTGTCTTAAATTTCCCGACATGCGCCCAACAAGGTTCATCCGCCCCGCCCGCAATGATAGGATAAGCCCCCGCTTACATACACAAGTTCTCACCATGTTTGGTTTTTTACGTCGCGACAAAAACAAATCCCCGGCCGATTCCGCCCCCAAAACGGACACCGGCCTGATCGCCAGCCTGGGTTCGAGACTGGGCAAAACCCGACAAAGCCTGACCGCTGGCCTCGCCGACCTGCTGCTCGGCAAAAAAACCATCGATGCCGAGCTGCTCGATGAAATCGAAACCCGATTGCTGACGGCTGATGTCGGTATCGATGCCACCCGGCGCATTATCAGCGATCTCACCAAACGCGTCTCGCGTCATGAACTCAAAGACGCCGATGCCCTGCTCGAAGCTCTGTCTGCCGATATGGTGGCCATACTTCAACCCTGCGAAAAAATTTTGCAGATTACGCCCAACAAGCCCTTCGTATTGCTGGTAGTGGGCATTAATGGCGCCGGTAAAACCACCACCATTGGCAAACTCGCCAGACGTTTTCAGGATCAGGGCCATTCGGTCATGCTGGCGGCGGGCGACACATTCCGCGCGGCGGCGGTTGAGCAATTACAAACCTGGGGGGCGCGCAACCATGTGCCGGTTATTGCACAGGGCACCGGTGCCGACTCCGCTTCGGTGATTTTTGACGCCGTTGAATCCGCGCGCGCCAAACACATTGATATCGTGATTGCCGACACCGCCGGCCGCCTGCATACCCAGAGCAATCTCATGGAAGAGCTCATCAAAATCAAACGCGTCATAGGCAAGCTCGATGCCAGCGCACCACATGAAGTCATGCTGGTGATGGATGCCAGCTTTGGTCAGAACGGTCTGGTGCAAGCCCAGCAGTTTCATCAGGCACTGGGTGTGACCGGTATTACGCTCACCAAGCTCGATGGCACCGCCAGGGGTGGCATGTTGTTCGCCATTGCCGAAAAACTCCACATTCCTATTCGCTTTATTGGTGTGGGTGAGTCGATGGACGATTTGCGGGAGTTTCATGCGGGGGAATTCGTGGATGCGTTACTGGATCGACAATAAAGTTAGTTGCCTTCGCCACCACTTACTGCACAATAGCCGTCCATGATCCGATTCGATTCTGTCAGCAAGCGTTACCCCGGGGGCTTTGAAGCCCTGACCAATGTCAGTTTTCATTTGCCACGCGGCCAGATGGCGTATCTCACCGGCCATTCCGGCGCCGGTAAAAGCACGCTGCTAAAACTCATCGCACTCATTGAGCGCCCCAGCCGCGGCAATGTGTTTCTCGATGGCGCCAACCTGAGCAATATCAGCAACAGCAAGGTACCTTACATTCGCCGCAACATCGGCGTGGTGTTCCAGAATCATCATTTACTCTACGACCGCCCGGTATTTGATAACGTGGCACTGCCATTAGTCGTACTCGGGTTTGATCACCGCGAAATCAGCAAGCGGGTGCGTGCCGCACTCGACCAGGTAGGTTTACTTTCCAAGGAAAAATCGGCACCGATTCCCCTCTCCGGCGGGGAGCAGCAACGCGTGGGCATTGCCCGATCCATTGTGCACAAACCGTCGCTGCTGCTGGCGGATGAGCCCACCGGTAATCTCGACCCCGATCTGTCGCG
>JACPVK010000220.1 GCA_016191795.1 Gammaproteobacteria bacterium | reverse complement strand
GACGGTAAAGTACTCACCGAAAGCGACTATGCAACCAAAATGAATACCACGTTCACACCCTCCATGCTGTTCTACAACACCCATGGCAAGCTGGCATTGCGGTTACCGGGATTTCGTCCACCTTACCAGTTCCGCGCAGCACTGGAATATGTGGCGGATAGTCATTATCAGCGCGAAAAATTTGCCGATTATCTGGCCCGCGCTGAAGCGGCCATGGAATTTGGCCAGGATAAAATGAATGAGAACGATGCCTTTACGACGGCACCGTATAATTTTGATCGCAGCCGCATACCTGGCAAACGTCCCCTGGTTATTTTTTTCGAACACCCGCGCTGCCATGCCTGCGATGTTTTACACGCCGATCCCATCAGCAACAAAAATGTCGCGGCACGCCTCAGCAAGTTCGATGCGGCGCAACTGAATATTTTTTCCGACGTACCGGTCATAACACCTGATGGACAAAAAACCACCGCTAAAGCCTGGGCCCGTCAACTGGACCTCAGTTTTGCACCTGCCTTAATTTTCTTCGACGAACAGGGTAAGGAAATTATACGTATTGATTCGGTGGTGCGTTTATACCGGTTAAATAATGTGCTTAACTATGTATTAAGCAAAGGCTATCTAAAATACCCGACATTACAGTCCTGGCAACAAAACACCCGGCACTGATTTATGACCAGCCAGAAAATCGTAAAAATTGTTGAAGACATTTGCCAGCTGGGCTGCACTCGCGTCAATGAGATCATTAGAGAACTGGAACATGGCGAGAGTCTGGATGAAGCCGGTAGCCTGAGTGAACATGAAACCGGTTTGGTACTGAAGGAATTAAAAGCCATTATGGCGGTGTATACCAAAAAACCCAAATAACCTTCTAAAGTTACGCAGGCACATCCGCCGGTGTAATAAACCCTGCCAGACTCGCTCGATGCGCTTCAATCGCCTGCCAGTTCGCCACATCAAGCCTTAACACAACGATTCCTGACGTCGGAACGTGTTCAATAGCATCCGTTGAATTATGGATCAAAAGATTGGCGAGGTTCGTCATTCCTGGATTATGTCCCACCAGCATGTAACGCTCGATGCGATTATCAAAATCCTGAATCACTTTCATCAAGGTATCCGTGCTTGCATCATAGATATCACTGACATAACTGATGGTGCTGACATCATAACCAACACCTTCGGCTAATATTTTGGCAGTTTTGCGCGCACGCTTTGCCGGACTACTGACAATACGTTGTGGAATAATACCGGACTTCTGCAGATACCGCGCCATACGCGGTGCATCACGCTTGCCACGCTCATTAAGGGAGCGATCAAAATCCGCCAGTGTTGCGTCGCCCCACTCAGATTTAGCGTGTCTGGCTAATATCAATAATTTCATGAACAAATATAATCTGCTGAACAGGAATAAAATACTCTGTCAATAATGTGATTCACTATGTCTTGCGCTGTCGCAGGCTGCGTATGCCGTGCCCACGACGAAACTATAAAAGAATGAGTCCGCAAATAAACGCAAATGAACGCTAATAAAAACAAAAGCTTTTGCCATATTTGTGTGATGCACATGGATGTGCGAATGCCGCGAGCGCAGGATGCGCAGGAGCGGCGCATTTGCGGACTTCCGCCTTTGATCAGGCAGTCGCGGGCATCGCCCGCTCCTACAGTCTTAAGTAATTGCCATTTGGGACTGACACTATTATTGTTTGCTGGTATTTTGTGTATTGTCGTCAGCAGTCTGTTCTCTGGTCTTTTGTCGCTTCCACAGGTCATAGCATTCCAGGCCACAGAAATAGGCAACATAGTCTTCGGTTTCAGCACTATTGGCTTCCGCGACAGGAATAGACTTGAGACAGATCTCACAGCTCACCAGCTGTTCATCTCGATTGAGTGCAGGTTTTGACATCTTCATACCCTCACATTGCAGATAAGCAGCTTAACACCCCAGCATGGAATTAATGATAGAAACTATTTATCAGTGCAGAGATCAGCAATATAATGTTTATAGCCATTGCGTCTGGACATGGGTTAATACCACATCACGAAAATCAATCAGTATATTTTCCATGGCACTGATTTGAGTTTGTAAATATTGTCTGTCAGGACTGATCATGACCACACCGATGACGGCATGCTGCCATTCGTCCTGCAAACCTATTTCCGCCACAGATGCATTAAATTTGGCCTGTAATCGCTCCTTGAGACTTTTTACCGCATGTCGCTTTTCCTTGAGCGATTGCGCATGCGGAATCTGTAACGCAATTTCTATATAGACAATGTTCGCCTGTGCACTCATAAGTCATACAATTAAAGCTGTATCAAATCCAGGCCAAGTTTGTTAGCCATATCTTCCTTGCCGGCAGATGTAATCACTGCAACACTGGCACGATCAGGTTGTAAATAGGTTTCAGCTACACGTTTTAAATCAGCCAGTGTCACCTGCAGAATACGTGCACGAAAACGTCGACGCTGTTCAGCCGTGCGTCCGTACAAATTATTATGGAAGGCCTGCTTGGCTTCACCGGCTGGAGATCCGGGTTTATCTATGCCGCTGATCACACCCAGTATTGCTTCTTCGAGTTGTTGCTCGGTATGTCGGGTTTCCAGCAACCAGTCGATCGAACGATCAAAATCTTCCAGGGTTTCTGCCAGACGCGGATCACGATAAGAATAAAAACGAAAACAGGCATTGGCCGGATCAAGACCGGCGCCACCACCATAAGCACCACCCTGCTCGCGTATGGCACGATGTAAAAAGCCATTGCGCATAAAACCACCCAGCACATTTAATGCCGCCGAATCGTCGTGTTCCGTTGCAACTGTGGCATAGGATTTGGCGCAAAAATTTACCTGCGTACTGGTTACCCACGCCTGCTTTACCTGTTTATTGATTGGTGCTGGCTTAAAGCCTTTAAACGCAGAAGCCGATTTTTGTTGCGGCCAGAATTGTTGAATATTTTTTTGCATATCGGCATTCATATCGGCTTCAGCAATTAACAAAAACTGACGTGGTGCCGCCATAATACTTTCATGAATGGCGGCTAATTTGTCTGCCAGTTGCTGTTGTGCCGCCTGACTATCCAGTTCGTCATCCAGTTGTTTAACAAATTTAATGCCCGCCAGGCCAGATAAACGATGAGACAGGGCGGCCGCTGGACTCATGCCACTGCTGGCAGCACTCATGGCCAGACCATGTCCCTGCCCGGTCACACTTTGCTCGCGACGCATTCTTTTTTGTGCCATCAATTCGCGTATACGATCCAGCTCATCGAATCGCACCTTCTCCAGCGAGATTTGTAATAACTCGTTAAATGCCAGGTGATTACGTGCCAATGCCTTGCCAGACAGCACAAAATGGCTACGAGTTTGCTGCACATCGTCGATATTGCCACGTATGGTGGAATAAGCAGACAGCCCGCCACTGACACTCGATTGCCACGCCTGCATATCCATATAGGATTTATCGGCGCAACCCAGTTCAGTCATAAAACTGGTGTAATACGGCAGCACATCCAGCAACTCATCCTTCAGTTGTGGCAAATCGATCACTACCTGTTAATAAAT
>JACPVK010000219.1 GCA_016191795.1 Gammaproteobacteria bacterium | reverse complement strand
GAAACAATACCATTACCGGCGCTTGTAACGCGCAACGCACCATAAGACTGGATTTTTTCATCTTGAACATGTGGCAATACCGCAAGTGGAGAATGACGGTGGCGATTTTCCCACTGCTTTGTGACAGTAAATTAACAGGAATGTGACAGCAGAGATTTATGACGGATTGTCATATTGATAATGCCGGTGTGGATATGCACGTGGGAAGTATTTATGTTTACTAATTATTTAAAGCCAGGCAAAAGATCGGCTGTAGGTTGGGCTGAGTTTACGAAGCCCAACATTATGTTGTTATTATTGTTGGGCTTCATTTCATTCAGCCCAACCTACGATGCTATTAAGTAGCGAAAAATCACCCGCGCATTGAAAGATAGCCGCATCTGTCAGGGTAGACGTCTGGCTTCCGGTGCACTCAGCAGTACCAAGACTTGCTGTTGAAGCCGCGTTAACAATGGCTGGAAAAAAAATCAGAGCGCATAGAGAAAATATAATGCGACGCATAACGCCTCCATTTAATAACGTATATAGAACACTATAATTCGCGCTCGTGACAAATCAGTGAAGGCATCAGTAACGCATGTTAGGCTGAATGAAATGCGGAATAAAGCTTTCAGCACATGATACAAAATCAGAAAACAACTGAGCAGCTAAAGAGTGCGCCTAAAGGTGCACCTACAAAATATAAATCAAAACTCATACCCCAAACTAAAATGCAACTTCGCCCCATCATCAAAACCATCATCCGCCAGATCATATAAGGGTTTGGCATAATCAAGTTTCAGATTCATATCACGAAATAATTGCATGCCCATGCCTGCACCGGCTGATAACAATTTTGTGCGATGACTGGCATCCGCTGTCGGATCAGGCAGGGCTTCGAGAATTCGCAAACGTGCCGCATCGACAAACACACCGACTGTCCATTGCTGCACATGGGCCGGCGGTTTGTCGCCGAACAGGGAATAATTAAGACCCACACTTGCCTGTATGCCATTATCACCCAGCGCCGAAGACGCCAGATAACCACGAACACTGTCGACACCACCGGCACTGAACTGCTCATTACTGATCAACAGGGTTTCCGTATACTGGCCCCGAAAGTTATAGTTGAGTTGCCAATCATGTGTTAAAGCATATTGCTGGCCAAACCCGGCCTGCAAATAAAAATAACTGGATTTCGCCAGCCAGCGTTTGAAATCAAATTCCTCATCATCATTTCCGACGCCGCGTATGCCGAAATTACCGGTAATGGAAAAATGCGTGTCAGTACTGCCGCGCAGGCTGGCGTTATAGCCCAGTGACCAGTTAATGTAACTAATCGGGACATTCAGTCCATTGGTGTTTTCATCGCTGGCCAGGCGCTGTTCTTCGCCAAAATTTTTTGCATCGGCGCCCACGATCACACTGTGAAAATAACTGGCACCGGCACGCATGGGATGAATGCTGCGAAATCCGCTGATTCGGCCATTACCCAGCACGGTAAGCGCATCACCTTCTGCTGTGACCGTGGCCACATTGCTGTCGGATTGCACCGCATAAAATGCCAGCCGTGAATCGACACCGGTGGGCATGGCATAATTCATATTAATAACCGACACCTCATCCGGTACTTCCGGTGACATTTGATAACCCAGACTCAAACTATGGCTTGCCTGCCATAAATTGTCATAACCCAATGACAACGACAAACGTGCATGACTGGTACTGGCGCTGTAACGATTATTGGTTTCGACATTGCCGTGTAACGGTAACCGATCGCGAACTTTTAGCTCCAGTTCCATGGTGCCGGGATAACGGCCGGGGCGAATCACCGGCAACAAACTGCGATAGGGATTGAGACGATTGGCTTCGTCCACTTCGGCGCGCACCCGTTCCATATTTAACGGATAACCGGCCGCCAGAGATGGCAGTTCCTCGCGAATATCGCGGCGAGAAAAATATTCATTACCGGTTATTTTGACACGATCGATACGTCCTTCCGTGACTTGCAGCTTCACCGTACCGCCCACCACATTCTGTTGAGGAATACTCACCACAACGATGGGAAAACCTTTTTGCTTGTACAAGACCTGCAGGCGGTCACGCGCCGATTCAATCACCTGTAAATCACGCCCGGCACCCAGATAGGGATACAACGCGCTTTCGATTTCCGAATTTTGTAACAGTGAATTGCCTTCAACCTGATATTCCCAGATATCGAACTGATTTGCCGTTGCATCCGCCAGGGAAATAAACGGCAGACATAGACAAAACATAATGCATTTCAGGCGTTGAGAATTCATGTGAAGTTAATCAGTTATAAAGCCGCGGCACTGTAACAATTAAATCTTTCAGATTTGTTACGGTGTTATAGCCGTGGATAATGGATACAACGGATGTCGGCAATTTTATCTTTGTAGGTGCGCCTTCAGGCGCACAAGACGCTATCAGACACCGGCACGTCGCAGCCTTTTGTGCGCCTGAAGGCGCACCTACAAAAGAAAACAGTCGGACATAAAAAAAACCGGCCCTTGCGGGCCGGCCAAAAGTTCCTTTTTTACGTCTCCTTGCAACTCCAGCATTGCACTGGTGAGAAATTACATACCAGCAGTGTCAAGCAATACAGGTGAACGGCAGTTGTCCAGACCACCACCATTGGTATGGGTGTAAGGCGTAACCGGGTTGGTAGCCGAGAAAGGATAGCTAGGGGCATTGGTACCATTGGTATCCAGTGCCAGATAACCAGACTGACCGAAGCCATAAACGAACTGCGGATTCATCACGTCACGTACGATAGAGGCGCGACCTGCACCGGCAGCGATGGTGGCAACGATGTCCAGTTTGTCGCCAGTCAACTGCAGGGCCGGAGTACCGGTACCGCCAGCACGACGCCACTGGAAGGTGCTTTCAACTACGTCGAAATACTTGCCATTGGCAGCATTGGCG
>JACPVK010000034.1 GCA_016191795.1 Gammaproteobacteria bacterium | reverse complement strand
GGTAGCTGCCCTGATGTGTTCGAATACGGTATTATACCGCCCACTTCACCGGATCTATATGGCATTGTCTCTGGTTGGATCCGATCCTCCCGAATCGCAATGGTGTAACGATAGCACAGCTGTGAGGCTGGAATATTGTCGGGTATTTACCCGTGGTGCCTTAATAAACTTGTTTTAACACAGTAGTCCCATGCCAAGAAAAAAACGTCAACCGCGTAAAACCTCAATGAAACGTGGCAGCAAATCATTCTGGAGATCATTAACGGCGTTACTGTTAGTCATAACGATAATGGCCGGCCTTTATGTCATTGTTCTCGATGTGCGCCTGAAAGAGAAAATGTCAGGGCGAATCTGGGCATTGCCATCACAGGTTTTTGCGCGTCCACTGGAACTTTATGCCGGGTTGTCATTGCAGGCATCACATCTTGAAAGTGAATTAGTGCTGACAGGTTATAACCGTGTCAATGCCATACCGGCGGTAGCCGGTCAGTATCGTCAATGGGACAACCAGCATTTTGAAATCATCACGCGTGATTTCAGATTTGGTGATGGTTACCAGAAAGGTGGCGCGATTCGTGTTGATTTTTCAGACGACAAGGTCGAGGGCGTATTCAGTCTGTTTGGTAATGATGAACTGGCACTGGTGCGACTGGAGCCGGTGCGCATAGCCGGTATTTATCCGGGTGTTGCTGAAGACAGAAAATTAATTCGCCTGAGCGAAGCACCGGAGAATCTGGTGCTGACACTGCTGGCAGTCGAAGATCGGCGGTTTTATGAGCATCATGGTGTTGATCCGCGCGCGATCGCGCGTGCGATCTGGAATAACCTGACATCCTCTGATGCCATGCAGGGTGGTAGTACCATCACCCAGCAGCTGGTGAAAAATTTGTTTCTGGATTCGGAACGTAGTCTGATCAGAAAATTTAACGAAGCCATTATGGCTCTGTTGCTGGAATATCACTACGACAAATCAACCATTCTGGAAACCTATCTCAATGAAATATATTTAGGGCAGGATGGTGCACGCGGTATTCACGGTTTTGCACTGGCCAGTGAATTTTATTTTGACAAGTCACTCAATCAGTTGTCGCGTGATCAACTGGCGATGCTGGTTGGTCTGGTAAAAGGTGCCTCCTGGTATGACCCGCGCCGTCATCCGGAGCGCGCCCTGCAGCGTCGTAATCAGGTGTTGCAGCAAATGGCTGATCAATCGGTTATCAATGCGTCACAACTAAAAACCCTGCAGGCACGACCATTGGCAGTCTCGGCGCGTGCGCATCGTTCGTCTAATCGTTATCCGGCATTTATTGATCTGGTTAAGCGCCAGTTACAGGCCGATTACAATGAAGAAGATTTGCACTCGGAAGGATTGCGCATCTTTACCACACTGGATCCAATGATTCAGCGTGCGGCGGAACAATCGGTGTTAAAAATATTGCCCGAACTGGAAAAACAAAACGCCAAATCCAGTGATTTACAAACCGCCGTGATAGTTGCTGCGCCGGATAATGGCGATATACAGGCACTGGTGAGTGATCGTGATCCCTTATCCGCCGGTTACAATCGCGCGCTCGATGCGTCACGTCAGATTGGTTCGCTGGTTAAACCGGCCGTGTATCTGGCTGCTTTGCAACAACCGGAAAAATACACCGTGGCCAGCATACTCGACGACACGCCTTTGAGCCTGAAGGAGCGTAACGGACGCGTCTGGTCGCCAAAAAATTATGATGGTAAATATCTGGAAAAAATTCCGCTTTATCGTGCGCTGGAAGATTCACGTAATATTCCGGCGGTGCGCCTGGGCCTGGATGTTGGCCTGGGCAGGATTGCGTCAACACTGGAAGACATGGGTGTGGAACGCGAAGTACCGGCTTATCCGTCACTGATGCTGGGCGCCTTCAACCTTACACCTTTTGAAGTAACGCGCATGTATCAATCACTGGCGGGCAAGGGTTTTAAAATTCCCCTGCGTGCCATTCGCGAAGTCACAACCGAGCAGGGTGAGATGCTGACACGCTATCCAATTCAGGTGAAACAAACCCTAAAAATGGAAGATGTGTATTTATTAAACCGGGTGCTGCATCTCGTCACTCAAACCGGTACCGCCAGAAGTCTGGCTACCAGCTTGCCGGTACAGGTGGCCGGTAAAACCGGTACCACGGATGATTTGCGTGATTCCTGGTTTGCCGGCTATGCGGATAATCGTATGGCGGTGGTATGGGTAGGTCGTGATGATAATGCGCCCACCGGTTTGACCGGATCCAGCGGTGCCTTGCGCATCTGGACAAATCTGATGCAACACGTGCCACTGGAAGATTTGCACCTGGACCTGCCGGATACCCTGGAAAATCAGTGGATAGATAGCAATACCGGTGAATTATCCGATAAGGGTTGTGAGGCTGCGGTAGAATTACCGTTCTATCCCGGTTCAGCACCCAAACAGAAGGCGGCATGCAAATCTATTTCAGTTTTCGAACGTATTCAGTCCCTGTTTCGTTAATCGTGGTGTTGAGTGTCTGCGGCCTGGTTGCCTGTGCGCCGCAACCCGAACAAATCAGGCCAGGTGAAGATGTGGAATCCTTGCCAGTCGTCAGGGAATCCGTCACTACCGGCCGCATCAACTCTGCCGTAGTCGCGCTAATCAAACAGGCCGATGTGATGATTAATCAATCGCGCTGGCCTGATGCTTCTTCCCTGATCGAGCGTGCCATTCGTATAGACAGTTATCAGGCCGATAGCTGGACGCGTATGGCGATTATTTATCTGGGCAAGGAAAATCCTGAACAGGCCATTCAAATGGCCAAAAAATCCAACTCGCTGGCCAAACAGAATAAATTATTGCAAGCCTGGAACTGGTCGCTGATGTCGCGCGCCTACGCCATGATGGATAAACCGGATCTTGCCGTGCAAGCTGCGCAAACCAGCCAGCGCCTGCAACAGGAAGCGCAATAATGTCGATGCGTGAACTGCTGGGTTTGTCCGGACCGTTTGCTAAAACCCTGCCGGGTTTTATGCCGCGCGAAGGGCAGCAGGATTTAAGTGAGGTTATTAATCAGGTTATTCATAAACGTGGCACCCTGGTGGCGGAAGCGGGGACCGGGATTGGCAAGACATTCGCTTATCTGGTGCCTGCGATGCTGGCCGATAAAAAAATTATTATTTCAACCGGAACACGCCATTTACAGGATCAGTTATTTCATCGTGATTTACCGGCTGTTAAAGCGGCATTGAAGTTAACACTGGATGCAGCGTTGTTAAAAGGTCGTGCCAATTATTTGTGTCTGTATCGTATGGATCTGGATGATCACCCGTCTTTTTACACGTCAGAAATCCGTGATCATTTTGTACGCATACGGCAATGGAGTAAAACCACGCGCAGTGGTGATATAGGCGAGATGCATGGTATTAGTGAAGACGCCCGTGTCTGGCCCATGGTGACATCAACCGCCGAAAATTGTTTGGGTACAGAATGTCCCAAATGGACAGATTGTTTTGTAGTGAAAGCACGGCGTGCAGCGCAGGAAGCTGATATGGTGGTCATCAATCACCACTTGCTGCTGGCCGATATGGCGATAAAGGAAAATGGATTTGGCGAACTGTTACCCAGTGCAGATGTATTTATTATTGACGAAGCACATCAGTTACCCGATGTAGCCTCACGTTTTTTTGGCAAGACCATCAGCAGTCGCCAGATTAATAATCTGATGTCGGATGTGGTGGCGGAGCAGCTTAAAGATGCACCGGAACTGACAGAACTGCGAGACCTGGCAGATGCCATAAAAAAATCAGCACAGGACTTCAGGCTTGCATTGGGCGCGGATAACCAGCGTGAAGCCTGGTTAAAAGTGCAAACCAGTAACCTGCTTGAGCAAGCGCGTGCGCAATTACT
Organism: Gammaproteobacteria bacterium; assembly: GCA_016191795.1. Classification (GTDB taxonomy): domain Bacteria; phylum Pseudomonadota; class Gammaproteobacteria; order SZUA-229; family SZUA-229; genus JACPVK01. Next base: position 15,039 of record JACPVK010000034.1, on the reverse strand, counting down.
CACATCCATCGCCGAACTGGCCGCTGCACTGGAAAAAGCCGCAGAACGTGGCAAGGGACTTGAGCAATGTTATGGCCGTACCGTCCTGTTAAAACAATTGCTGGAACGTTATGGCAAACCGGTACAGGCGGAAGCGGGCGAGTTAGCTCAGGAATTTATTTACTGGTATGAAACCACCAGTCGTGGTTTTATGTTGAATATGACGCCGCTGGATGTGGCATCGCTGTTTCGTGCACATCAACAGACTTTAAAAGCCGGCTGGATCTTCACCTCTGCTACCTTGCAGGTGGGTAATGATTTCGAACATTTTGCCCGAAGCCTTGGCCTGGAAAATTATGAATCAGGTCACTGGAACAGCCCCTTTGATTACTGGCAACAAAGTTTATTGTATTTACCAGCGAAGATGCCGGAACCTTCCAGCCACGATTTTACCCGCAAGCTGATGGAGCATGTGTTACCGGTTATTCAAGCCAGTCGCGGCCGTGCCTTTTTGTTATTTACCAGTTACCGCGCCTTAAACGAAGCACAGCAATGGTTACATGGCAAAATTGATTTTCCGATTCTGGTTCAGGGTGATAAACCCAAGCATCAGTTATTACAGAAATTCAAGGAACTGGGTAATGCGGTATTACTGGGTACCAGCAGTTTTTGGGAAGGTGTTGATGTAAGAGGTGAGGCGTTGTCCTGTGTTGTTATTGATAAGCTGCCGTTTGCATCACCTGGTGATCCGGTCATGCAGGCGCGACTGGATACCATCAAGAAAATCGGCGGCAATCCATTTAATGATTACCAGATTCCGCAAGCCGTGATTGCCCTGAAACAGGGTGTCGGTCGATTAATTCGTGATGTGACCGATTGCGGTGTATTAATGATTGGCGACCCGCGATTACTGGGTAAACCCTATGGCAAAATATTCTTGCGCAGTTTGCCGCAAATGCCGCAAACGCGGGATCTGAAAGATGTGCAAAACTTTTTTGCGCAGCTGGAAGAAAAAAGTTGACACAGAGACACAGAGTCGCAGAGAAAAGCGTTTTGAGTATTATTAATGTTGTTACCGGGATACGTGTATATTGCTGTGAGTGATGGATCATGAACAAACAAATAATAGCTCTGTGTTCTCTGCGTCTCTGTGTCAAAAAAATTTAAAACCAAACTTATTATGAAACTACTTGCACTCGATACCGCCACCGAAGCCTGCTCCGCCGCCCTGTATATTGACGGCGAGATTCAGCAGCAGTATCAAATGGCGCCGCGCGAACACACCAAACTGATTTTGCTGCAGGTGAAAACACTGCTGGACGCAGCCGGTTTGAGTATTCAGCAACTCGATGCACTGGCGTTCGGGCGTGGTCCGGGTTCGTTTACCGGCGTGCGCATCGCCACCTCGGCGGTTCAGGGCATGGCCTTTGGCGCAGATTTACCGGTGTTGCCGGTTTCAACGCTGGCATCCATGGCGCAGCTGATGCTGGAGCAGGAAGCGGCCACACATGTCATCAGTGCCATCGATGCACGCATGGGCGGTATTTATACGGCCACGTATGTTTCCGATGGCCGATTGATGCGATTGCGTGGCAAGGAAGTGATTTGTGCACCCGACGACATTGACTTGCCGGGCTATCTGTCATGGACCGGCGCCGGCACCGGCTGGCAAGGTCATGGCGAGGCGCTGCAGCGGCGCCTGGGTGAACGGGTGGCACGCATCTGCCCCGATGTCTGGCCACAGGCCGCCACCATTGTCCGTCTGGCTGCGGATGATTTTATCAACGGACTGGCGGTGAGTGCCGAACAGGCCCAGCCGGTGTACTTGCGTGATGATGTAGCTAAAAAAAGTAGCAAGTAGCAAGGTTCAAGTAGCAAGGAAAAGCCTGGTTTGCGTTTACCCCCTGCTACTTGCTACTTGCCACTTGCTACTATTACCAGTCATTTCCAGTTAAAATGCGCCCTGATTTAATCAGCCCGACTACCCATGATCGAAATTAATCCCATAGTGAATCAAATCGCCGACCTCAATGAGCGCGCTGCTGCGCTCAGGGGGTATCTTTGACTTCGATGTAAAAAAAGAACAGCTGGACGAAATCCAGCGCGAGCTTGAACAGCCCAATGTCTGGAACAATCCCGAGCGTGCACAAAAGCTTGGACAGGATCGTGCACGTCTCGAAGAAATCGTCGGCACCCTGGAGCGCATGGCGAAAGGCCTGGTTGACGCGCGCGAATTGCTCGACATGGCCATCGAGGAAAAAGACGAGGACAGCATCCAGTCTGTGGTGGCCGATCTGGACAAGATGGAAAAGCAGGTGGCCGAGCTGGAATTTCGTCGCATGTTTTCCGGCGAAATGGATTCACATAATGCGTTTCTCGACATACAGTCCGGCTCCGGTGGTACCGAAGCGCAGGACTGGGCCGAAATTTTATTACGCATGTATTTGCGCTGGGGTGAAGCCCACGGATTTAAAACCGAACTGGTAGAAGCCTCGGCCGGTGAAGTGGCCGGTATCAAAAGTGCCACCATCAGTTTTCAGGGGCCTTATGCCTATGGCTGGTTGCGTACCGAAACCGGCGTGCATCGCCTGGTGCGTAAATCGCCGTTCGATTCCGGTAATCGCCGTCACACCTCGTTTGCTGCGGTGTTTGTGTCACCGGAAGTGGATGATGATATCGATATCGAAATCAATCCTGCTGATTTAAGAGTGGATACTTATCGCGCCAGTGGTGCCGGTGGTCAGCACGTTAACAAAACCGAATCAGCCATTCGTATCACGCATAACCCCAGTGGTGTGGTGGTGGCGTGTCAGATGGAGCGATCACAACATGCCAACCGTGACAAGGCCATGAAAATGTTGCGTGCGCGTTTGTATGAAATTGAAGTGCAAAAACGTAATCAGGTTAAAGATGCGGTGGAAGCGGGTAAATCGGATATTGGCTGGGGTAGCCAGATTCGTTCCTACGTGCTGGATCAGTCACGCATCAAGGATTTGCGCACCAATGTGGAAACCGGTAACACCCAGGCTGTGCTCGATGGCGGTCTGGATATGTTTATAGAAGCCAGTTTGAAGAGTGGTTTGTAACTTGTTTATGGTTTGATGATGTAAAAAGCACGACACAGAGACGCAGAGAAACAGAGTTATAGTTGTTTTTCGCAGCAACAATTCTGCGTCTCTGTGCCTCTGTGTCAAAATCAGAAACAGGGTAGTGACGTAGGGTGGGCATTGCCCACCAATAATCTGGTGGGCAATGCCCATCCTACATGAGAAACAACATGACAGATAAAGAATCGCCAAACGACATTCCGCAAGACGAAAACAAACTCATCGCACAACGTCGCGAAAAATTACAGCTGTTGCGTGATGCTGGCAATGCATTCCCCAATGATTTTCGTCGCGATTCGCTGGCTGCGGAAATTCACGCACAATATGGTCATGCAACAGCAGAAGAACTCGAACAAAAACAGATGCGTGTCAAGCTCGCTGGCCGCATGATGGCCAAGCGTGTTATGGGTAAAGCGAGTTTCACACATCTACAGGACATGTCCGGCCGTATTCAATTATTTGTGCAGCGCGATAGCCTGCCGGAAAATGTTTATAACGAGCAATTTAAAAAATGGGATGTGGGTGACATCATCGGTGCCGAAGGCACGGTGTATCGTACCCAGGCTGGTGAATTGTCTGTGAAGGTCGATAACATTCGGTTGCTGACCAAATCTTTGCGTCCATTACCGGAAAAATGGCATGGCCTGAGTGATATGGAATCGCGTTATCGTCAACGCTATGTTGACCTGATTATGAATCAGGAAGTGCGTGATACATTCCAGAAGCGTTCACGAATTATTTCCTATATTCGCCGCTTCTTCGATGAGCGCGGTTTCATGGATGTTGAAACACCGATGATGCAGGCGATCCCTGGTGGTGCAACGGCACGCCCCTTTACCACACATCATAATGCACTCGATATGCCGCTGTTTTTGCGTATCGCTCCGGAATTGTATTTAAAGCGACTGGTAGTAGGTGGTTTTGAAAAAGTTTACGAGATTAACCGTAACTTCCGTAACGAAGGCCTGTCAACGCGCCATAATCCCGAATTCACCATGCTGGAGTTTTATATTTCCTACGCGGATTATCACGAGTTAATGGATTTGACTGAAATGCTGCTGCGTGGTATTGCCATGGATGTTATCGGCAAATCAAATATTGAATATCAGGGAGATGTCTATGATTTTTCAAAACCTTTTACCCGCATGAGCGTATTTGATTCGATATTGCATTTTAATCCGCAGATTAAGGCGGCGGATCTGGCTGATCTCGCAGGAGCCAAAGCCATTGCAGAAGGCCTGGGTATTCCGGTTAAACCCGGCTATGGATTAGGTAAAATTCAAATCGAAATATTTGAAAAAACAGTAGAGCATCGTTTAAAAGATCCAACTTTTATAACTGAATACCCAACCGAAGTATCACCACTGGCGCGCCGAAATGACAAAAATGCTTTTGTCACCGACCGTTTTGAATTTTTTGTGGGTGGCCGTGAAATCGCCAATGGTTTTTCCGAATTAAATGATGCGGAAGATCAGGCCGAGCGTTTTATGCAACAGGTGCGTGACAAGGAAGCCGGTGATGACGAGGCCATGCATTATGACGCGGACTACATTCGTGCATTAGAACATGGCTTGCCACCTACCGCCGGCGAGGGCATAGGCATAGATCGTCTGGTGATGCTATTTACCAACTCACCGTCAATTCGTGATGTGATTTTATTTCCGCATATGCGGCAAGAAGTGTAGGAGCGGGCCATGCCCGCGACTAAACTCAAAAGAACAAAAAACGCAAATGCGCCGCTCTTGCGCATCCTGCGCTCGCGGCATTCGCACATCCATGTTGCATCACGTAAATAAAAGAAAAATGTTTTTGTTTTTATTGGCGTTTATTTGCGTTTTCTGTTTCTTGTAACGTGGGTCGCGGGCATGGCCCGCTCTTACAAGATCAATCTGCGTCTTTGCATTGGAAGTGAACATTACACAGGTTGCTAGAATGCCAGCGTAGCCTTGGTGTTTTCTATAATTTGTTGATTGGCTTCAATTTCGATGACGTTAACTTCGGCATCCATTCCCATTTTGGCGAAGGCCGGTACCTTGCTTAAATCCTTCGGTAAATATTTTGCCGGTACGTTATTACCTTGCAGCAATGCTACTTGCACCAGGTCAACATAGGCAGGTGTGCTACCGGGACGGTTATAATTAAAATTATGGCTTTCGCGAACCACTTCAATCATCGCTTCCGGAAAATTCCAGCTGGTGAGTATCAGCGCGCCAACCCGACCCTGTAGTTCCCAGATAATGTCTGCCAGCGCATCCCGGTCCTGAAATAATTCATCATCGTCTTCCGCCATGACCAGTATCGGCAGGGAACCGATATTGTGCACCAGTCCGGCAAGCAAGGCCTGTTCGGGATTAAGTCCGGGCACTGTCGTTGATAGCATGCGACTTATGGCCGCGACCTCAACGCTGTCATTCCACGATTTGCGAAAGGAATCATCCAGCACATCGGATGTCGCCTGATAGATCTGTTTCATCGCCAGACTCACCACCAGATCACGCACCAGCCGTATACCCATGCGGGTAACCGCGGCCTGTAAGTTGTCGATGGGGTTACGGGCGCGGTATAGCGGGCTGTTAACAACCTGAATTAATCGGGCAGACAGCGAAGCATCCTGGGTGAGCGTATCGGCAATTTTCTGGGCGGAGGCATTCTCGTCCTCAACAGCCGAGCGAATTTTTAACGCGACTTCCGGGAGTGTGGGCAGGACCAGACGGTCGGTTTCTACGGCTTTTTTCAGCTCAATAAAAAACTTTTCGGCTTTTGCGCTCATGGTCAGTCCGTGTCGGTTGATGGCTGTGTTGGCAGTAATTTTCTGGAGTATAGCTAGCGAAACAGGGCTTCGGTCTCATCGAACATAATTTTATTGGCTTCCAGGTCCAGCAGGTGTGTCGAGGTGTCGATGCCAAGTTTGTTAAAGGCCGGGATGCTGCTCCAGTCCGGCGGGCAATCCAGGTGACTATAGATGCTGCCCTGGATTAGCGCCACCTGAACTACATCGAGATAATCAGCCTGGCCATCATGGTGTCGACTGAACTGATAGCAGTTACGCGCAACATCTATGAGGTATTCTGGAAAGTGCCAGGCCTTGAAGATATAAGCCCCCAGTTCGCCCTGTAAATTGTGCATTACCGTGAGCAGGTCCTGAACATTGCCAAGTATATCCTCGTCATCTTCTGCCATTAATAAAATCGGTAATGCACCTATGTTATGCGTTAATCCGGCGAGCATGGCCTGTTCAGCCTGCAAGGCAGGTATCTGGCTGGCAAGCATGCGGCTAAGACTAGCCGTGTTGACGCTGATTTGCCATAACTGGCGTAATTGATCCTGTAACATTTTATTATGCGCCTGGTAAAGCTGCTTCAGGCTCAATGTGAGAATGATGTCTTTCACCATGCGCAGGCCAAGCCGGGTAACGGCGGTGTACAAACTGTCTGCCGGTTGCCGGGTTCGATAGAGCGAACTGTTGGCTACTTGCAGTAGCCGCACCGCCAATGCCGGATCCTGACTAATGATGTCGGCTATTTTTTGTGGTGAGGCATCATCCTGGTCGCACTCCGAGCGTATGCGCAAGGCTACATCCGGTAACGATGGTAATAGTAATTGCTCGCTGGCAACGGCGTATTCGACTCGCTTGAGAAAATCACGGGTTTTATCTTGCATAAACCAGAGTCTAGTCAGCTATTGGCAAAAGAGCAGGCATCACTCATCTGGCCATAATTTGGAATGTTGTTCGGGTCCGCATTGGCAAGACAGATGGTTAGCGGGTCCTGAATGCTGACAAATGTCATCTCTATAACCTGGTGATACGTGACATGATAAATAGATTACCTGTTACATCAGGTTGTTCGGAGCAGGTATTTTACTAACTGCCAGGGACAGATTATTGTTAGATCGATGTTGCATTATCGGATCTGGCTTGCTCAGCTATCAGGGATGTTTCGCAATATTACAAACTGTGTGTAAAAAATCACCTGAGTCTATTACGTATATAATGAATTTCTTCTGTACAAACCTGAATTCACATCGTTCAGTCGCTGATGTATGAGCCTTGATACGCAACTGATAGTTATTGATTAACTTCAATCTATGATTGTTTTCACTTTAGTTGATTGCCATCAAGCTATTTTCATTTTTATGGCCGTTAGATGCTAACCCGAATGAATTATTTTTCATGATTACAAATCTGTCTGGTTTGTCGATGGCTGTTCATCTCTCCTTGATTTTACTGGCTTACAGGCCATGTCTTTTTATTTATTAGTATTTTCTGATAAATATTTCCAGATAATTTACAGTGGTTTGACAGCTTATTATGTCTAATCTAGATTCGTTTGAGAGTAAGTTGGTATTAAGCAATGTTTTTTCATCTAAGCGGTGCACTATGGATAACTGGATTTCCGGGGTTGCAGTTAATAGTTTAATTCTTTTTCTCATACTGTTCGGTCTAATCACGCCTGTGTTAGCCAGCGATGATGCTTATCTCAAGGAGCTGGAAGCTGAGGCGCAGAATCTTTCTACTAAAAATGCTGTCGAGCCCGCGCCTGCCGACACTCAGACAAAAAATAAGTCTGCAACTGTGCCAGTACCCGAGGCAACAGTAAATCTCAGAAAGGCAGAATTCGAAACGGCTCTCAAGGCAGAGCTTCCCAATACCTATACGATCTATACCAGGCTTACTGCGGAGCAAAAACTGATGGTGGTCGAAACCTATTTTGCAAATGACAGGAAGATTGCGCCATCATCGAAACAGGTTTTTGATTTTTATCTCTTTGATCGAAAGCGCCAAAGCCAGATCAAGAGTCAATAAGTATTCTAAACCAGCATCCTATTTTTTAATGTCGAGGTTACTGTTATGAGAGTAAAGCAGATTGTTGGAATGGCTATGTTGTTGTGCGTGCCTGTATTTTCAGCTCATGCGATTGATGTAAATATTACTGAAGAGATGGCTGATATTGTGACTGTGCATAATGGCAAGGAAGTCACTATTCAACGTATACAGGACCAGGAGAACGTTATACCTGCTGGCTATAGTAAAACATCACGTAAGTGCCCACCTTTTTGTTTGCAACCAATGGTAGTAGCGCCAGGTGTCACCACTGTTGGTGAGCTCGAAGTGCTGGACTTTATTGAAAATAAACTGAATAAGGGTAAAGGTGTACTGATTGATTCCCGCACTGAATCGTGGTTCAACGAGGGGACTATACCAGGCTCGATTAATATCCCGTTCACAACATTCAGTGACGATAGTAGTGATCTGGTGAAAGCGGCTGCATTTGCCAAATTCGATGTTGTACGAAAAGACAAATCGAATCCAACAATGGAGCGATTGAAAGAAATGTTTGGCAGTAAATCTAACAAGAGCAGGTTCTGGGATTATACCAATGCCAAAGATCTGTTGTTATGGTGCAACGGTATCTGGTGTGGCCAGTCTCCACATGCGATTGAAGGATTGCTGGCATTAGGTTATCCACCTGAAAAGATTTTCTACTATCGTGGCGGCATGCAGTCATGGCTGTCTGTTGGCCTGACAACTGTTAAGAAAGGTGATTAACGAGTTTGTGTTACTGACGAGTCGCACTATCAAATCGCCTGCCTGATGCAGGCGATTTTGTTTTTTTAGTAATATAAAATCCGGACGAATACCATTATTACCAAAGGCTCTATAGTGATTCGGTTACCATGTTAGCCCAGGTGATTGCTTCTATATGGGTGACATAAATGTCATCCGCAGTAAGATTGAGAAATTTTGCACTCTCAAAGTCTGATATCTCATATGCCAGTACGCATGTTAAGGCTTCGCCTTTAACACCTTCGTGTTGTAACAGGGCTGCCACAATATCTGCACTCAAAGGCAGTGGTGCAATAATTTCTGACAGCTCGCGTTCCATCATAATATCCAGTGATGAAAATAAACCGGTAGTGAAAAAAGGCTCCAGCGGTTTTATGCCGGCTTTATCGGCAAGTAGTTCGCACATTTTGGCGCGAGTCATGGCCATGTGGATCATTTCACCGGGCCGGTCGCTCATGCTGGATAGCGCCAACATCGATGCCCAGCTGGAAAGTTTTTGGCGGCCTAATATAATGACGGCCTGACGAATAGATTCGATTTTCTTTGAGTAGTTAAAAAATGCCGAATTCATCAGCTTGAGAATTCGATAGGTGATGGATACATCAAAGCCGATAGCTTCTTCCAGCTCTTCTATATCGGACTCTTCCTTTTGTAATACAGCGAGCAAATTTAAAACGGCTAATTTGTTAGTAGGCAGGCTTTTTCCCTGAATGACGCGTGGCTTACTTAAAAAATACCCCTGGAAATATTCAAATCCGAGTTTATGGCAGAGTTCGAACTCATCCATGGTTTCGATTTTTTCGGCGAGTAATTTGGCATTGAATTTTTTTAATTGTGTTGCATGGCGTATCAGGTCTTCACGACTGATTTGCATAATGTCGATTTTGATAATGTCTGCTAATGCTACCAGTGGCTTGTGCGCCGGATTGTAAATGTAATCATCCAGTGCAATGGTGAAGCCTTCCGTCTTGAGACGCTCTACTGCCTTGATTAGCTGGAAGTTAATCGGAATGTCTTCCAGTACTTCAACCACAACTTGTTGTGGTGGTATAGGCAGGGCATTTTCAGTAAACAAAAAACTTTCGGTAAGGTTAATAAAGGCCATTTTGTTGCCGACCAGTTTGTCCAGGCCAAATTCCATAAAGGCATTAACGATAGTGGTCGATGTTGCGCCATCGGCGGATACCTTGCCGAAGGCGGCGTTGTTCGCATTGCCGGAGCGAAACAGTAATTCGTAAGCATGCACACGCAGCTTGCGATCAAAAATGGGTTGCCGCCCTATAAAGATATCAGGCATGAGGAATTCCTGTTTATTCTGTGGGGACTATAGCAGAGCGCCATGTTGATTCGGTAATGCAGATTCACCCGGCCGGGGGGTGATAGCGAAAAAAATATTTCTGTGGTGAGGTGCCTCGCTATGCCAGCGAAGCACCGCTGAGGATGACGGAGTTACGAGGCCTGACTATTGTCTTTTAGTTCAACCGTATAGGGTAAATCCAGCAAGGTAATAGCCGGACCAGACGCATCGTGCAATCGTAATGCGCCGGCTTCAGCGTCATGGATATCAATGACCGCCAGGGCCATATGGCCACCATTGGGATCCGGCTGGGCTGACACAATATTGCCTGTGCCCTGGCCGCTGCTGGAATTAGGCGAGTGCAGGGCATCACCGGGCTTAACCGGCTGTGAACCTGCGATATGTACGCGATACATGCGCCGCTTGAGCTTACCCAGGTATTGCATGCGGGCGACAATCTCCTGGCCGGTGTAACAGCCTTTACGGAAATTAACCCCGTTGATAATTTGCATATTGGCCATTTGCGGTACGAAGGCTTCACTGGTTTGTGGATAGATGGTGGGAGTACCGGCGAGTATATCCAGCCTTTCCCAGGCGCCAGCGCCTACCGGAGCGGCATGCACATTGAGGTGATTCCATAAATCTTTCATGGCATCCAGTTCGGCGTAGATTTCAAACCGGGGCTGAGGGCCACCGAGGCGGATAATGGTGTAACCGTCAGACTGGGTGACATCATCAATCTGTAACGGCAGGGTGAGGTTCATTTCCTGTAGATGTTGTTCGATCTGGGGCCCGGAGGCACCCATGCCGACCAGGGCCTGGCTGGCATCCTCCAGTGTGGCCTTGGCCATGAGCAGGAACATGCGCAGGCGTTTGAGGGTGCTTTCCAGCATGCCAAGTGGCAGGCTCAGGTAGAAGGTGTCAGCACGTTTGAAAATGCGAAAGTTGGCCAGCATCCGGCCCTTGGGTGTACAGGTGGCGCTAAGCTGGCTGTGCTGGTCACTGACATCGCGGATGTCATTGGTGAGCTGCCCTTGCAGAAAGCTGGCGGCGTCGGCACCGTATGCCGATATCAGGCCGTGATGGCTTAAATCGCAGATCAGCAGGCCTTTGTTGACGATACGTTGTTCCTGCTCAGGATTGCCGTAGTGCAGTACGCTGTTGTTCTCGATGACAGCGCCGGCGTCGATGAGGAATTTTTCCCAGTCTGGTTTCATGTAATGTCTCGTGCGTTGCTGGTTACGGATAGTTGCTGAATGTTATGCCGTGGCGAGCCAAGTTCAAAGTACAAACTATAGGGTATCTCTAAAATTTGGCTTTATTGAACTACAATCGAACACACAATAATTTCAAATGACGCAAGGGGTGGTGCATGGCGGCTCGGGACACTCGTCCATTCTATCTTAATTTGATCAAAATACGCCTTCCTGTCCCCGGTGTGGTGTCGATTATGCATCGCATCAGTGGTGTGCTGATGTTTGCTGCCATTCCCCTGATTATTTATCTATTCGAATTATCTCTGCGAGATGAAGCTGGTTTTGCGCAGGCATCCGAAATTCTGTCACATCCACTGAGTCGTCTGTTTGTACTCGCACTGATCTGGGCCTTGTTACATCATTTGTTTGCCGGCATTCGTTTCTTGCTGATCGATTTTGATATTGGACTGGATAAATCGCAATCACGTATCACGGCGTGGACGGTGATTGTGCTGGAGGTGCTGGCAATGCTGTGGGTTATTCTGAGGATCTGCTCATGAGCGCGCCCGGCCTGCAGGGGTTAAGGCCCTGGATAGTTCAGCGAATATCCGCTGCATTCATCACCTTGTTTGTGTTGTATTTTACATTGGCCATTTCGCAGTTTGAAACATTTGATTTTGCGCACTGGCAGGGCTGGCTGGCCACGCCGGTCAATAACATTGCCATGGCTTTGTTTATTGTGGCTGTGCTGTGGCATGCCTGGATTGGTGTGCGTGATGTGATTCTGGATTACGTGCCGCCTGTTGTACTGCGTATGTTTTTATACACATTCATGATGAGTGTATTGTTGGGCAGCGGTTTGTGGGGCTTACGTGCCCTGTTTAAATTGCATGTCGCGTAGCGACACCCGCATACCCTCTCCCGTTTACGAGAGCAGGGGAAACCATCAGCTATGCTGATGGTGAGATAGGGTAGTTGATGACGATTGGCTTACAAAATTTTATTTATTGGCAGACTGGTTTTTTAGCGGCGGCAAAATGAGTATTCAAAACATTCCAAGAAGACGATTTGATGCACTGATAATAGGCGCCGGTGGTGGTGGCTTGCGCGCCGCTTTGCAACTGGCCGAAGCGGATGCAAATGTGGCGGTGGTGTCAAAAGTTTTTCCCACGCGTTCACACACCGTTGCTGCGCAAGGTGGCATGAATGCCGCGCTTGCCAATGTATTGCCGGATAACTGGCACTGGCATATGTTTGATACCGTGAAAGGCAGCGATTATCTGGGTGATCAGGACGCCATAGAATACATGTGTCGCGCTGCGCCCAAGGTGGTGTATGAAATGGAGCATTTCGGTGTGCCATTTTCACGGCTGGATAATGGCAAAATTTATCAACGTCCGTTTGGCGGCCAGAGCCAGAACTTTGGTGGTGAACAGGCGGCGCGAACCTGTGCCGCGGCGGATCGTACCGGCCATGCCATATTGCACAGCCTGTATCAGCAAAACATTCGCGCCAAGACTAACTTTTTTGATGAATATTTCGCCGTTGATTTATTAAAGGATGATGAAGGCAATGTACTGGGTGCCTTTGTATTTAACATTCATACCGGCGAAGAATTAATTATCGAAGCCAAAACCACGTTACTGGCAACCGGCGGTGCCGGCCAGCTGTATCGCACCACCACCAATGCCTTGATTAATACCGGTGACGGTATGGCTATGGCATTACGCGCCGGTCTGCCGTTGCAGGATATGGAGTTTTTTCAGTTTCATCCCACCGGTATTGCCGGACGCGGCATGTTAATTACCGAAGGTGCGCGCGGTGAAGGCGGTTATCTGGTGAATGCAAAAGGTGAGCGCCTGATGGAGCGTTATGCACCCAAGGCAAAGGATCTGGCATCACGCGATGTGGTCAGCCGTGCAATTTACACCGAAGTAAAAGAAGGTCGTGGTTGCGGGCCGGAAAAAGATCATGTGATGTTAAAGCTTGATCATCTGGGTGTGGATGTGATTCAAAAACGTTTGCCCGGTATTCGTCAAACCTGCATTACATTTTTGGGGATCGATCCGGCAGAACATCCGATTCCGATTTATCCAACTGCGCATTACACCATGGGTGGAATTCCCACGGATCGTTATGGCCGTGTGGTCACACCGGTGAAAGATACGCCCGAAGAAGTGGTAAATGGTTTGTATGCGGCGGGAGAGTGCGCCTGCGTTTCAGTGCACGGCGCCAATCGTCTGGGCGGTAATTCCATACTGGATATCCTGGTGTTTGGGCGTGCTGCAGCCAATCACATTATCGATTATTTAAAAGACGTGCGTTATCACAAACCCATGGATGAAAACAGCGTGACCCAGGCCTATGAGCGTTTGCATCGATGGGACAGAACCGGTGAGGGTGAATCGGTTGAACAATTACGCAAGGAGCTAAAGCGCGCCATGGAAGATAACTGTGGTGTGTTCCGTACCCAGGAGATTCTGGATAATGGTATTAAAGCCGTGCAGCAATTACAGGAGCGCATGAAAGATGCACGCATTCGTGATCATTCGGCATTATTTAACACAGCGCGCGTGGAAGCACTGGAGCTGGAAAATTTAATGGATGTTGCCATGGCAACGGTGTATTCAGCCGGCGCACGACATGAAAGTCGTGGCGCACATTCGCGCATTGATTTCCCGGATCGCGATGATATGCAATGGATGAAACACACCCTGTTTTTCAAGGAAGGAAACAAGCTGGATTTCAAGCCGGTGCGCACCAAACCGTTAAGTGTTGCTTCGTTTCCGCCAAAAGCGAGGGTGTACTGATATGCGTTTTAAAATTTATCGATACAACCCGGAAACCGATAAAGAACCGTATATGAAGGAGTATGTATTACAGGATGTGCGTCCTGGCATGATGTTGCTCGACGCGTTGTTGTTGCTCAAAGAACAGGATTCAACACTGGGATTTCGTTGTTCATGCAGAGAAGGGGTCTGTGGCTCAGACGGCATGAATATTAATGGCACCAATGGCCTGGCCTGTATTACACCTTTATCTGGACTAAAAGAACCGGTCGAAGTGCGACCCATGCCGCGCTTGCCGGTGATTCGTGATTTGATTGTGGATATGGAGCCTTTCTACAAACAATATCGCGATGTAAAACCTTATCTCACCGTCAAGGATCCGTTGCCTGAAGTAGAGTTAAAACAATCACCGGAAGATCGCGAAAAACTCGATGGCATGTACGAATGTATCATGTGTGGTTGTTGTACGACATCGTGCCCGTCATTCTGGTGGAATCCGGACAAATTTCTCGGACCGGCGGCCCTGTTACAGGCGGCGCGTTTTATTCTTGATTCGCGCGATCAGGCTACAGAAGAACGACTGGATGCACTGGACGATCCCTTCAAGTTATTTCGTTGCCATACCATCATGAATTGCGTACAGGTTTGTCCAAAAGGACTGAACCCCACAAAAGCCATCAATGACATCAAGAAAATCATGGTGAAAAAATCATTATGAACGCCATGCCCGAAACCGCGCAGGATTCTCGTCTGCGCTGGCGTTGCCGACGCGGTATGCTGGAGCTCGATTTGATACTTCAGGATTTTCTTGATAAAGGGTATCTCACGCTCGATACAAAACAAAAACAATTGCTCGATGCCATGCTGGAGTATCCGGATCAGTTATTATTTGATTTGTTTCTCGGCAACATGATTTCTTCCGATAAGGATATCGCCCAACTTGTCTCGCACATACGCCACTCCATTAGAGCTTGAGTTAACTCCATCCAGGCATCAACGCATTGTTCTGCTGGTTATTTACTCGCTTGCTGTGCTGTCGGTCCTGCTTTTGCCCTGGGCGCTAAAATGGCGACTGCTTTGTCTGTTGCTATTGATAGCTGTTAGT
>JACPVK010000218.1 GCA_016191795.1 Gammaproteobacteria bacterium | reverse complement strand
GCGCTAACCGATGATGATGTCGGTTTTTTAACGGCAGAAACGAGTATAGACAGACAATATATTCAGTATCTGGCGGAAAGCGCCAGGCATCATGTGGAAGCTGAAAGTATTGAGCAGTTTGTTTTTTATGGGTTGTTGCGCCAGAACTTACCTTCTACGTTAATCGACTTATTGTCGCAGGAATTATCCACGCTGCGTGACGCCCTGGAAAAATCTTCGCAAAACCATGTGATTATATTTCTGTCCAGTGACGCGATGGACGATATTATGGCAAGGCTGCGCGCACTGCAGGCTGATCATGCCACTACACCGGGCAGTGAAACCGGTGAGCCATCCACGCTGGGTGATTTGTTACGAACGGTGCTGACGGATACAGACAATATTCGCGCTGTTGCTCAATTATATATTGCGCATAACCGAATGGTATCGGATGCGTTTTATGACGAGCTCACAGCCTTACAGCTGTTCAAGAATCAGCAGCTGGCAGATATCAGGTTGGCACTACAGCTGGGCGAATTCACCGGCACATATGTGCCGCTGGTGCGTGAACTGCAACACATGGCCAAATTGGATCCGCTGTATGCACCTGTCGGCGATTTGTCGCCCTTCGTGCGTTTAACGCTGGTTGCATGGCGTGAAGTGCTCCATCGCCAGCAAGCCAATGGTGAAATTATTGGCGCACCGGTATCGGTTGATGGTGCAGATATTGAAGAACGGATAAACAATTATGCTTTCAGTCTGAATCAACAACTGGAAGCGTCCTTTCCGTCGACCACAATCGTTCGGCGAATTGAGGCCGATACAGCTGATGATAGTCCCTTTAAGGAAATGCATGCCGATCTGACAACTTTTCTTGGCAACAATCCGGGCTTTAATTTTGTCATGCAGCCACTTGCTATTTATTTATCCACGAATGCTGAAACAAAACTTGCGGGCGTGCAGAATATTGATGCCTTTACGACAGCAGTTAAGGCTGTTCAGCGCGTTTCCAGTCTGGTAACGGATTATGCTGCCATACGCACACTGATCAGCAATGGTCTGAATTCCGCACAAGCTATGGTTGCGGTCGGCGAGCATACATTTATGCAGCAGTTTGCATATGATTTGGGTGGCATAGACAAAGCTCGGGCCGTATTTTATAAGGCGAAATACGTTCAGAGTACGGCTATGACTGTTTACATGAAGCATGCACCGGCGTTTCAATTGCCCCTGCCTTATGTCATAGGTAGTCATGCGTCAAATGTGCAAGGTATGCAGAGTCATTATGCTGCTGCACTACCAAACTGGAGTACATTGTTTGGCTCAATTGAGATGTGTGAATGCCGGCATTGTCGATCGCTATACAGCCCCGCTGCTTATCTGGTGGATACGCTGAATTTTATTCGAGACGCACCGAACTATAGCGAATATTCACCGCTTCAACTTCTGTTACAGCGCAGACCGGATATAGCGCATATCGAGCTGACATGTGAGAACAGTCACACCCCTATGCCTTATGTTGATCTGGTCAACGAACTGCTTGAAGCGAACATTGCTACGCGTAACTTTGTGCTGGACTGGAACCAGGATATTGTTACGAATCTTGATCTGAAAACCATCGACATCAGCTTGCTGGTTGCGCTAGCAGATCAAAAATACGTTTTAACAGATAAGGCATCGGTCAGAATTGAATCGTCAGTCTCGAAGTGGTCAATTCTGGATAAAGGATGGGTTTTTGAAATCCGAAACGATGGAGAACTGGAAGGCTTGAGTGTTACAACCTGGCCACAAACCAGTTGGTCAGAAAAAGAGCTCAAAGCGAATCCCGAGCATACGCATAGCGCAGCTTACGAAAAATTGCGCAGTGCTGTTTACCCGTGGCGTCAACCTTTCAATTTGCCGGTCGAGGAAGCGCGTATATATTTGCAGCACCTGCGGGTTCAGCGGCATGAGTTGCTGGAAGTGTTCAAGCGCGGTGCTCTGCCCAACACACTAGCAGAAATAGCGTATGAATATCTGGGCCTGACTTTCGATGAAGCGCAAATCATCAATGGTAATACAACAGGTGGGCCGGCTAATTCCTATGCAGTCTCCGGCGCCTGGGATTTCTGGGGATTGAGTGAGAATAACAACTATATCACTGACCCTGTCGACCCCTCAGTGGGTGAGATCGATGGCGGTTGGTTAGAAGTATTAAATAGAGTCTCGGTATTTCTACACCAATCCGGTTTGTCCTATCGTGAACTTTTAAATCTGCTGGAAACATATTACGTTAACCCGTCCAATGCTGATGGCCCGAATGAACGTAGCCTGGCTATTATTGCAGCTGACGATAGTGACCCTGCAACCTGCAATACCGCCAGATTAATTGTGTATGCCCATCTGGGTAACGACGGCTATATTGAAGCCTGGGATCATGCGCACCGGTTCGTGCGGCTGGTGCGTAAACTCGGTTGGACGTATCACGAACTGGACAAGGCGTTGACCGCACTCGCACCGAGCAGGCAAGGCGTGCTCGATATTACCAATGATTTTTTGGTGCAGCTGTCCCACATCCAGCGCTTGTCCGTAGAAAAACACATACCCGTGGTTAATCTGTTAAGCCTGTGGGCAGACATTGATCACAGGCGTTATAGCGATCATCTTGCCGACGGCGAGCCAGTTGTCCCTTCCCTGTATGTCCAGATGTTCCGCAGCAAGACGTTGGGTGTAAACAGTTTGCCAGAGGATCCGGCACAGCTTAATAACCAGAAAATTTCGGAACATTTTGCTGTGCTCTCGGCCGCTTTTGGTATCGCTGCCGATGAAGTTCAACTAT
>JACPVK010000217.1 GCA_016191795.1 Gammaproteobacteria bacterium | reverse complement strand
TCCTCGGCAACTGCTCCTGCGTTGCTCTACCTCCTGCATCCGTGCAGTCGTCTGTGGTTAGGCTTTTTTCTTTTATACTGGTCGCGGGCATGGCCCGCTCCTACATTCAATCGCTTCTGTGCTTAAGTAAGTGCCATTCGTGTCTGAACCTCTGAGTACGGATACTAGAATCCATACTCTTTTTCTACCAGACAAACACGAACACGAAACGCTTTATACCAGTTCTTTGCCTGCTTCTGCACATCACGATGTTCCGCGTTCTTTTTCCAGCCTTCGATAGCAGCAAGACTTGTCCAATATGAAATCGATATACCGATTTCCTGTCGTGCCGTTTCAAAGCCCAGAAATCCCTCCTGTGTCACCGCCAGTTCCACCATACGCCTGGCCGCATCGGCATAGCCATTATCACCATCACTGCGTACTGAAGTAAAAATAACAGCGTAATAGGGTGGCACAGGAGTAGTAGCTATGGCTGTCATATAAGAGTTCACTATTAAATTGAAATATTCAGGGCCAGAGACCATGCCATTAAGTTAAGGAAGCTCTATTGTAGGTGCGCCTTCATGCGCACAAGACAACCTGATGGTTCGGCACTATTTCTATCACGGTCGTGCGCCTGAAGGCGCACCTACACCTTAACTTAATGGCATTGGGATCAGAGACGAATACCGCTTACTTGAAGCGCAGGCTGGACATTGGCCACCATTTTTCACAACGACAAACTCAGTCAACAGAAGGCACAAATCGCGCATGCCACCAGATAATTCACACAATTAAAACCAGTCGTTGAGCATAATACCCAGGCTCACGCGTTTATTTCGGTGGTTGTAATCAATTAGCGATTCACCATAGCCATTTACAAATTGCACATATCCACGATATTTGCGATGAATAGAGAAACTATATCCCAGCTCATAATAACTGCGCGGATTATCCTGATCAAAAGTACTTCTGAACAAGCTTGAAAACTGGTGATCATGTTGCTTGTAACCGACGCGAATATCAAAGTTACCCATATAGTCTTCAATATCCGGATTGTCGTCATCACTCTGGTTTTCAGGAAGGCGATACCAGGGCCGTAAATTAAATACCCAGTTGTTGTAAGCCAAAATACCATTGATATAAACACGGTTCCAGCTACGCGATAAGGGCTCCGGCTGGCCGTTAGACTGATGATTCAAGGCTATAGCCACATGCGTTAATTTGGCATCACCAATCGATTTGTTGACCAAAAATGCCCAGACTAACTCCGGCTCATAATTGGATTCCCTATAAGGAGAAGAACCATCCCGGTTATAAAGCTGCCACAAAGATAGCTGGGTATAGGCAAACCAGAGATGGCTGCCCCTTACAAAAAAATCCCGATTCAATGGCAACCTGAAACTTATCTGAAATTTCACTTCCATATTTTTCAGGTCTTCATTTAGCGGCGTGCTGCCATAAGACGGACTATATGGTGATTCGTTGGGGCTGGACATATACGAAAATGGCAAAATATAACTCGGATAATGCGCATCCAGGCTGTAACTGTTTTCCTCCAGGGCATATTGCAACCTGATACGGTCGTCCAGCACGGTACCTGTTAGCGATTCTGCTTCAACTAGAGATTGACTATCATAACACTGCAACCTTTTTTCCCGGTCCGTCAGGTTTTTACATTCAACCGGCGGTGCGACAGGCGTTGCAGTCTCGACATCCATCGCCATAACAGGCGCAGCCATCAGACATAACACATAGATAGTAAGAACTTTTTTCATATTCCCTATATCGTTAAGTAACACAGCACCAGCCTTATACTGCATCGATAAGACCCGGGCACTCAAATCTGGCGGGACAACACAGTGACACGGAACTGATGGCAAGCCCATCAGACAATATAACACCTAACTTTTTCCTGCTTCTTTTTTGGCGCGACGCTTTTTTTGTTCGCTAATAGCAAAGTTTTGTAACAACACCTTAACCTCGTTTTCACCCCAGGCCCGCGCTTCGGATTCAGACGCAAAACCATCCTGACTCTTGGTAACATGGATTTTCTTCGAAGTTATTTTTCGGGTAATTTGCGTTACCCAGCCATCTTTTGATTGCGCCACCTGATAATCGTATTTCTTGCTCTGCATCATAGCCTTCCGGATAATTTTTTGAATGCGCAACAATCAAGCTGCACTCAGGTACACCTTTTATCATTTTTCACGCTGGCAATTCCAGCAATAATCAAATGCAGCATCATTTTTTTCATGACAACTACCACAAACCCATTCCCTATGCCTGTGTGAACCATGTGTATCAGCGATCAACCGTAACGATTTTTCATAATCCGAATCATTGACCACCCATAACTCAAGCCAGACATCGAATGGCGACAAATCACCTGCGCCGCCGATTGCATACTCATTTCTCAATACAACGTCGATACCCGAAGCTACTAAAAGATTTTGGGCATTATTAACCAGAAAGCGATTCTCGTTAGTATATACAAGCTTCATGATCAGCTATTTAATGCCTCTGTGCACGACATGAATTCCACCTGGAATTGGTCATGTATACGTTACTTCCCCCGGGATGCCGGCAAGGCGTCTCGACTAACAAATCAATCTCAAAAATTAGATGTGTTCTGAATATCCAGGGAACCTCTTACATGGACACCGCCCGTATGCCAAGCAAAAAATATCCGACAAATGAGATCAATTGCAGTCTTACATCCGGCCTGTTTGTGGCATGGTCGCCTGGCCTCTATGCTATTCGCCGACGGGGCCCTATCTGATTA
>JACPVK010000216.1 GCA_016191795.1 Gammaproteobacteria bacterium | reverse complement strand
CGTCTTGTTCTGGGGGGGTGCCAGGATCGGAAATATTGCTCATGCGCTCGTCTGTACAAAGTGTGTTGCCGGCGACATTTTCAGGGTCATTGGCAAATATCTATTATTAGAGGTATTGATATAGTCCAATTTGAACAGGTATGTAGTTGTTTATCAAGCAATATCAGGCCTGGGCCTTGTCCAGCATTTCTTTTGCATGCGCACGCGTTTGCCTGGTGATTTCGATTCCACCCAGCATGCGAGAAATTTCCTCGATTCGTTCATTATCACTCAGTGGCTGTATTTGAGTGGTGGTTTGATTGTTTTCCATGTGTTTTTGTACGCGCATGTGATGGTGTGATTGCGAGGCCACCTGCGGTAAATGAGTAACGCAGAACACCTGGCGATCATTGCCCAGCAGGCGTAAATGTTTGCCGACAATTTCGGCAATGCCGCCACCCACACCACTGTCCACTTCATCAAAAATCAAAGTAGGTATACGGCCTTGTTGCGCGGTAATCATCTGGATGGCGAGGCTGATACGCGACAACTCACCTCCAGAAGCTACTTTGGCCAGTGGTTTGCAGGGTTGGCCGGCATTGGCGGTGACGGTGAATTCAATATCATCCAGCCCCTGGGCACTGAATGTGGACTGGGTATCGGTTTTAACCAGAATTTCGAATTTACCACCGGCCATGCCCAGGGTTTGCATGGCGCGGCTGATGTCCTTGTTTAATGACTGGGCAAACTGACCGCGTGATCTGGATAATTTACCGGCAACCGTCAGATATGACTGCTTTAACGCCAGTGATTGTTTTTCGAGTTTGGACAGGTTTTCATCGGCATGATCGAGGTTTTTTAATTCCTGCTGCAACTGTTCATGCACGGTGGTTAACTGGTCCGGCTCTACCCGATGTTTACGCGCCAGGTCGTGCATAATGCTGATGCGTTGTTCCACTTCGTTGAAACGATGCGGGTTGCTGTCCAGCGATGATAAATAATCGCGCAACAAACTTGCGGTTTCTTCGATTTGCACCAGCGCTTCATTGAGCATGGTGTTGGCAGGTGCCAGTTGATGGTCGGTTTCACTGGCCGATTCAATCAGGTTAATTTGCTGGCTGAGTTGTGAATAAATGTTGCCATCATCGGCGTCGTATAACGCCATGAGTGCCTGCTGGCTGGTGGCGCTGAGTTTGTCGACATTGGCCAGGCGCTGATGTTCTTCACTGAGCGCAGCATATTCACCTGCAACCGGTGCTAATGCATCCAGTTCACCCACCTGGTAACGTAATAAATCCAGACGATCGCTGCGGTTCTTGCTGTCGTGCAGCAGTTGTTCATATTCGCTGCTGGTTTTTTTCCAGTTCTGGTAAATGTCTTTTAATTCGCTGAGCAGGGGTTTGTGCTGGCTGTAATCATCCAGCAACTGGCGTTGCATGTCTGAACGCATCAGCGACTGGTGTTCGTGCTGGCCGTGTATATCCACCAGCATTTCACCCAGTTCACGTAAATCCTGTAACGGCACCGGTGTGCTGTTGATAAATGCACGTGAACGGCCATCTTCTGATAAACGACGACGCAACAAACAATCATTTTCCGCATCCAGCTCCTTGGCCTTGAGCCATTGTTTGATGTGATCGAGTTTCGAGATATCAAACTCGGCACTGATTTCAGATTTGCTGGAGCCGACACGCACATTGTCACTGTCGGCACGATCACCCAGCATGAGTCCCAGTGCTCCCAGCAAAATGGATTTGCCGGCACCGGTTTCACCGGTGAGTGCGGTCATGCCGGCATGAAACTCGATGTCGATGTGGTCGATGATGGCGAAGTTGCGAATGCGTATGTGTTTTAGCATGGTGTTTAATAGTTTCGGGCTAAAGATGAAAAGCCTTGACGCAAAGGCGTAAAGGCGCAAAGGTTAATTTTTGTTTTTAGAAAGCTTGTAACAGCTTTTACTGTGTTGCGTTTGTACAAAAGTTTTTCCTTTGCGTCTTTGCGTCTTTGCGCCTTCGCGACAAGATGTGCATCACAGTTGTTCGCTCCAGCGCAATTTGTAGCGCAGGATGTGGTAGTAGTCATATTGTGCAGGATGAACTAACCGCACGGCATTTTTTTTGCGCCGAATGCGTATGGTATCGCCGGGTAATACATCGTAACCGTTTTGGCCATCGAAGCTCACCTGCGCCGTTGATTGCCGGTTTCCACCAATCTCGATATCAATTTCACTGTCGGCATTCACCACCAGTGGTCGATTACTCAGAGTGTGTGGGCATATCGGCACCAGTACAATGGCATCTAGCGTCGCGTGTAACAAGGGGCCGCCGCCGGAAAGGGCGTAGGCAGTTGAGCCGGTGGGTGTTGAAATCACGATGCCGTCGGCACGCTGATAGTGAACATATTGACCATTGATCCAGGTTTTAAATTCGATCATGCGCGCCACGTCGCGAATATGTATCACGACATCATTGAAGGCGTTGGCTTCAGTGAGAATTTTATTATCGCGTACGACCTGGGCGCTTAACAAAAAACGGGTTTCCTCTACATATTCGCCGTCCAGAATCTGTTCCATGGTGTGTAACATTTCATCGGGATAAATGTCGACAAGAAATCCCAGTCGTCCGAGGTTGATGCCGAGTATGGGGACATTATAATCAACCAGTGCACGTACCGCGCTTAAAAATGTGCCATCACCACCGATGACGATGGCAAGGTCACTTTGCTTGCCAAGCGTGGCGCGATCAAGTATCGGGATATCTTTGGACAGCAAACCTTCGGCATTGGGATCGAGCAATATCTTGCAGGATTTACTCACGAGAAAATCGTGCAGGGTGCGCAGCGTGGTGGCTACTGCGTCGCTGTTGTCTTTAACAATAATGCCTATGGTCTGTATTTTCATAATTAAGTTGCAAGGTTAAAGTAGCCAGTACAGGCATTTTTCTAAAAAATATCCGGCCATAATTGTGCGCCATGCAATATGCGTAAGATATACCCAGTGTCACCTGTTATGGAATAGGCTGCAATATAGGGTGTATGGGTGATGATGAGTTCACGCGTGCCATCAACACGACCGGGGCGACCACTTTTGGAAAATGTTTTCAGTTGATTTACCTGTTCACTGATTCGATCATCTACTGCAACGGCGGCTGCAGGATTGTCTTGTTCGATGTAATCGAAAATGATGTTTCTATCCTCTATTGCGAAACGCGTCCATTCGAGTTTCACAAATCACCTTTTGCGCAGAGTAGCTGCACGACGTTTTGCAAAGTGGGCTTCAACCTGATCAT
>JACPVK010000225.1 GCA_016191795.1 Gammaproteobacteria bacterium | reverse complement strand
TTTGCCAGGCAATTACATGACCTGGGTTATCAAATTTCGCTGGCAGTGAATTTGTCGGCGCGGCAAATCAAGGATGGAGGGCTGGCGGACCGTATTACCTGTTTGTTGTCGGATCTGGCGCTGGCACCTCACATGCTGGAGCTGGAAATCACGGAAACCCTGTTAATTGAAAACATGGCACCGGCGGTACAGGAACTGGGTCGACTCAATGCCCTGGGGGTGCGGGTGTCTGTTGATGACTTCGGCACCGGGTATTCTTCGTTAGGTTATCTCAAGCGCCTACCCATCGATACCCTCAAGGTTGATCGCAGTTTTGTGCGTGATTTACCAGACGATCTGGAAGATGCCGCAATTACCTCTGCCATCGTAGCCCTGGCGCACAGCCTGGATTTGAGTGTGGTCGCCGAAGGGGTGGAATCCACGGCACAGGCGGAATTTCTGCGTGGGCTGGGTTGTGAACAGGGGCAGGGTTATTTATTCAGTCGTCCCCTGGCTGCCGAGCCTTTATTGAAGTGGCTGGCGCACGTGTCTACAGTTTGTCGCGTTGGGGTAAGTTAAAAAAATACAGCGTTTGAGGGTGTAAAGGACCACTGACGGGCAACCTCAAATCGCTGCTTCTGTTGAGAAGCGTAACATTTCCACTTCCCATTCTTTACTGGCAGATGCGGTGAGTATCAGGCACGAAGCGCCGCCACGGGTACGGGTCTGGCCGGCGGCACCGGGATTGATCACCCAGGGCGATTCATCTTTATCAACCAGCATTCTGTGGGTGTGGCCGTAGACGATAACCCGTGCCCTGGCGTGAGTGTGGCGTAACGACGCGTGATCCGGTTGCTGCATACCGTGGCGGTGACCGTGCTCAACCACCAGCTCACCACCCGGCAGTTGTACCTGAGCTACTTTGGGTAGTGCATTGACCACATAGGTTTCTTCAATTGGCCACAGCCCGGACGCATCATTGTTGCCCGCCACCGCGGTGACCTGTGTACTGAGTCGGGATAATTGTTCGAGCACATGGGCACCACAAATATCACCGGCGTGAATGACCTGATCGCAGCGCTGGATCACCTCGACCACCTGGGGGTCGATATAACCGTGGGTGTCAGAAATAATGGCGACGCGAACAGGATCTGTGTTCATGTAAAACTCCTGATAGGGGGCAGTGCTGGTCTTCAGCGCATGCTTCTGGCGGGGATTCGGATTCCAGCCAGAAGTACTCGGAAAGGATGTTTATTCTTTCCTGTTTTTTTTGTCTTTTTCGGCGATGTCTTCTGCTTCCACTTCGGCTTTGTAGGCCTGATAGGGATCATTGGCACGGGCCTGGGCGATTTCTGCCTTACGGCGCATTTCAATGACTTCCTGGCGTTCTTCAAGACGTTTTTCCAGGGCACCTTCGTGTTCCTTGATGGAGGCTTCGGCAAACAGTACCTGACGTAACAGGCGGAAACCCAGATACATTAATTCGATATCGTTATCAGCAATTTTTTCATAAACGCTGGCTTCGAGGTCGTAGTTCTTTTTGAACGCATCGCTGAGTACGAAACGGCGGAAGCGATCCGGATCAAAGCAGGCCATGAAAAACAGTTGCAGGCTCATCGGGGCCGGGCGACCCAGCGCCGGGCCGGCTGATTTCTTTTTCAGTATCAGCTGAAAATATTCCTTGTTGTGGCCATCGTATTCTTCGATGTTTTGTTCGGCACGGTAATCGAGGATCTTGATCGGACGTGGTTCATCGTGGCCCTTGCAGTGTTCTTCCTTAATCAATACAAAATGTTGTTGTTCGTGTTTTTGTTCGGCGTGCTTCATGGCCATATTGCCCAGCGGGTAATAACGGCAGGCAGTGGGGCGATCGGTGTAAACCGTGCAACCGATTTTTTCATCCATGAATAAACAGGCGCCTGCATCGGTGGTGCGCAATTTCACGCCGGGGACGCCATCGGCGTCCATGGTGAAAGGAACGGTGTGATCCTTGAGGAATTCTGTGGATGTCTTGCCAACGCGTTTTTTCAGGCGAATAACATCGTATGGGGTCAGGGTGATGTCGGCGCATTTGCAGCAGGCGTTGTAGCATGAAATGCCCGGGTAGCAACGGAAATTAATCACTGCATCCGGCGTCAACAGCTTGGGCTGAATGTGGCTTTTTTCGGGCAGGTCAAAGTTGAAAGTAAATTTATCGTCGCTCATGGTGTACTCCGAACATCGGGTGAAACAGTTGTAGGGCGGTCAGTGCTGCGCATCCGCCAGTGTTGGGGTGGATGCGCTGCGCTTATCCACCCTGCAATTCCGCTTGTGTGGAAAGGTTAAAGTTTAAAGTACAAAGGGGTTGCAGTAACCACACCTTTAATCCTTAAACTTTAAGCTTTGTACGGTTGTATTAATAAAAAAACCGGACGTCTTGCGACGCCCGGTTTCTGGTCTTAACTACCAAGTGGCTTAGTGAGCAGCCGCTTTGAACAGTTTTGACTTGTCTACGATGTCCACATGGGCGCGTTTGAACACGTTCCACTTGTGAGTGTTCTTGTCGTAAACAGAGTTCACGAAGCAATGCCAGTTCTCTTCGTCGACAAAGTTCTTGTCCATACGATAGTAGAAGCCAGGATAACGGCTTTCTTCACGGAACTGAATGTGCTTCATGTGAGCTTCTGCAGTCAGAATGCGGTGATAGTTTTCCCATGCACGGAGCAGTTCGTGCAAGTCTTTGGCACGCATCTTACCTGCGTCTT
>JACPVK010000224.1 GCA_016191795.1 Gammaproteobacteria bacterium | reverse complement strand
TCCACAGGCCCAGCAAGATCCGACTGTCGCCGCACCCATGCTGGCACAACTGATTAACGCTGCCGGACGCGGCGATGCTCAGGCTCTGGCCATGCTCGGCGCCATGGCCGAACAAATGTCGCGCACCAAAGGGGATATGGCGCGCTTCAGCACATTAATAAAACCCCTGGTGGATGGTGAGCGTGACATAGATAAATTGTGTTCCAAAATTGGCGACACGGGTGAAAAACTGGTGACACTTATTGTCAAGGAATTACGCAAGATGGAAACACATTAGCCTGGATATTTCCACAAAAATGAAAAAGATTACCGCAAATGAACGCAAATAAAAGCGCAAATAGTATAAAAAATAACCTGCGATCACAGGGGATGGTTTGCACTCCATGGAAAAGCGTTAGCCTGAAGGCCAACCTACAGGAGACTCGCTGCTTTTGTAGGTTCGACTTTAGTCTAAAGTCGAACGCTTTTGCCGTAATCAATTTGCTGAAATATGCGGGTTAGCATTATCGCAACACCAATCCAAAGCGTTGATCAACTCACATGAAAAAACCGGAATCTCACTACAATAAGGAAGGCGATCATTATCTGATTGAAATCAAACTCAACGAGATACGCCAGTTATTTAATAACCTTGACCCGGCCCCGTTTCGGGAAAAAGACCTGGAAGCGAATGCCGAGAGTTATATTATCGACTCTGTGCAGGAGCTACATCTCAAAACGCCAATAAAACTTATTCTACATTTGCCAGAAAATGCCTGCACCGACGAAGCCATCAGCAGCGTACCGGCAGCCATACATAATTATTTTGCCTACCGCGCTGACATTACGGCGAAAGAACTGCGATTTACCCTGCAGCAGGGGCGCATTGCGTTATTAATTGGCCTGACATTTCTTGTAGCGTGTATTGCTGCGCAACAATTTATTGCTACGCTGGAAAATACCGGCCTGATGTGGACCATTATTGAAGAGGGCTTTTTAATAAGCGGCTGGGTTGCCATGTGGCGGCCTATTGAAGTTTTTTTGTATGATTGGTGGCCGATACGTCGGCTTAGATTAATTCATGAAAAACTGGCGCGCATGCCGGTTGAGTTACGGCCACCGGCTTGAGAACTCCATCTCCCAATTGCGTCTGGATGGAACTGACCGTTTTGAGTGTTGTTTATCGACCACGTGTTTGTATGGCCAATCGGGCTTTACCATATAACCTTGGCGAAGCAGATTTAATATATTCCGCCAGTTTTGCATAATCCAGCTCAAGCTGTTTTATTCCCTGTGCTGCCGCGTATCCTTTAAATTCCAGCTGCCCCTGATCAGATGCGAACACCCAGAGCTGCTCCTCACCAAAAGGTGCCTGCACCACAAATTTAAAAGGCGATTCCGGCGCGGGAAACGGAATATAGTTACCCGCCATAAAAAAATGTTTCGACTGAGCCTTACCGGGCATAAGCTGAAACAACTTGCCCGTCGCATCCTGGTAAAACATATATAAATAGGCGCCCTGATCCAGGCTGATAAAAAACGAAATCACATCGTGTTCGAGAAAAACCTGCTGGTCACCAAGATGGGTGGTGATGTCGATATTAACTGATTGCTGTGGGCTATGTTGTTGAGTCGGCGCTGCCGCCTGAACAACAGCCGCTATGCATGCCAACACAAATAGTAGCGAGCCAATCAATGACCGATTATGAAAATTGTCAGACCTGCGCATAATCACCTTGATCTGGATATTTCAGCAAAATAACCCACCCAAAAGCGTCGACCTGAAGGCCGACCTAAAAATGCAGTATTCGTTTATGAGTTTGGTAGGGTGGATAAGCGTAGCGCATCCACCAACGTAATCGGCGGATGCGCTACGCTTATCCGCCCTACAGTCATCATTTATTGACTTAAACAGAGGCTTCCTGGTTTTTAGCAGGACCTTACAGTGCAAACTCGTGGTTGTAACCGACAAACAATGCATTGATTGAATAATCCTGAGTTGAGTTTGTCAGGTATTCCAGTCTGTAGTTACGAAATTTCACACCCATATTAAGCGTGCTGTTAGGCGCCATACGGTAGACGGCACCGATTTCCAGTGCACCGCTGCTGCCGTCACCCACTTTCACCTTGTCTTCATCTTTAATTTCACCGCGTCCAATAAAGCCGACCGAACCATAGCCGGTCCAGTCCGCATTAATGGGCATATAACCGGATGCGCCAAAACCAATGCCACCGAAATTCTGTTTATAACTACTGCTGGACCAGGTATTGCTGACACCTTTAATATCTACAAACAATGAGACGGTATCCCAGAAATAATAACCTGCCAGTAAATCCATTTCGCGCTGTTCTATTTCCACATTGCTGCTGCTAACGCGTGTGCTCGGTGTGAACTGATCCGGCGCCGTGCCGTCAAATTTATAATTACCGCTTTGCAGGCTAATGCCGGCATAGAATTTTTCCAGCGTATACGACGCGCTGAACGCCAGCTGCCCACCTTCGGTACTGTTAAAACTGCTGGATACGCCACCGTTATCACCACTCCAGCCGGCACCCAGGAGTTTTACGCCCAGCGTAATACGTTCATCCGCGGCTGCCGTGTGCATCCATAGCGCCGTTGACACCAAACCACACATCATTAATTTTTTATGACACATACATCACCCATATTTTTATAAAGTTGGAACCGGAATAACTTCTTTGCGCGGACCCGATTTTTCCCGCACTACCCTGGACCCTGGTTGAGAACCATCACCCTGTTTGACATTGACCTGCACTTTTACCCTGTCGGCTGGCACGCCATCGACCACCAGATCCATTTTGATAAAAATAAATTCACCCAGCTCGTCACCTGCGCCATGCAGAACCCCGGACTCGGGCACCTGATCCACATTATTGGCCACGGCTTTTTCAACATTGGTGGAAAGCTCGCTGAGTGTCAGCATGGGGCGATCATTATTTTTTAATTCATTCAGTAAAAAATAAGTGAAGGGTGAGTGGTTGGATGACTGGTAGTTGTCATCGACAAATTCCACACCACCGGCCGTCATGATTTGCACACTCTTTTTACTGGATACTTTTTTATAATATTGCTCACTGTCTGCGGCATCCGGTATTCCCCGTACGCCGCGGCGCAACAGCGTGCCACTAAAGCAGGAATCGGAAATCAGCAGAGTATGTTTGGCGCGGCTGGCAATCAGCGTTAACTCATCGCGTATGGTCGAGTTACCCAGAAAGGTTGTGTTATCACGCCCTTCGGCATCAACCGGTATCCAGTAACCCCGGTTGGTTTCGGATTCCATAAATCCATGGCCGGCGTAATACACCAGTACATTGTCATCGGGCAGTACTTTTTGTGATAGTGCCTCAAAGGCCTTGAGCACATCGCGACGCGTGGCATTTTCAATCACGCTCACATCACTGAAGCCATAGGAATTTTCCAGCAGTTTTTGCACCGCACGGGCATCCGATACCGCCGTTTTTAATGGCTTCCACAAACCATCTTCACTTTGATAATCATTATTGCCAATAATCAACGCCCGGTAGACACCCTTGTTAAGTGGTGCTACAACTTTTTGCTCCACGGGTTGTAATGCAATGCCTCGAGAGTTTTCGGTTGCTGCCATGGCAGGCATACCAGCCAGGATAATTGCGGCAACAAATAATACGTTACTTGAAAATGCGTACTTCATTTCAGCACACCTTGTTCAGTATGATTGATAACAAATCCGCCACTGGAAATAAACGCCCGATTATCACTGGTCTCGCCGGATAACACCCATTCGTAACGATGATAGATATTATCGAGATCGGCCGTAATAACCGCCGAGTTATTTTTTGTGGTCACTTCGCCAACGACCAGCTTGCTACCCTGATTAAACATCTGCAATCGCAAGTTATAGATGACGGCGCCGGTTACCGGTGGCCAGTGTATTGTAAACCGGTTGCCTTCTGATACCGACACCCTGACCGCTTTATAAGGCTCGGCAGATTGCGATGGCCGGGCAAAAAAACCAATACCCGGTTGAGCTTCTTTAGCCCTGAACTGGATAACCGGATTATCCTGATAACTGGCGATGGTATAACCTGTATGGCCGATTTCAGGCTGGTTAAACAGGTTAATACTCAGCAAGGCCACCAATGCCGCCGTGGCAGGTACCGTTAACCACACCGGCGCCTTAATCGTGACCAGATCTTTTAATGTGTTCCACAAGTCGAAGTGCTGAATACTTTTGTTAATTTTTTCATTAGACTGCCGGGCCGCATCAGCTTTTGATCCGGAGAGTGCCTTGTCCATCGCCGATTTATGGCTGGCATAATGCAGTGCTGCTTTCATGGCGGCTGCATTGGCCTGGATAAATTCTTTTTGTTGAAGTCTTTCGTTTTCAGCCAGACGGTTATCGATGTAATCAACAATATTCTGGTGTTGCTGTTCTGTCAGGCCATCAGCACCTGAATAGTTTGCTGCCGTGTGCTGTGTCATTTGCTCTGCCCCGGACAATCCCGTGACCAGCTCACGACAGGACGAACATTGCGCCAGGTGTAAACGCAGGCCTGCAAATTCATCGGCTGCACTGTTAGCCAGATAATTTTGCAAGGTTGCCAGTTCAGGATGATTACTCACGGCCATACTCATGGTTAATTTGCTGCCTGTTATTAATAAGACAATCAATGTCCGGATATTTGAAAAAATTATTCATGCATATATTCCGCCAGGCGCGCCAGTGTTTTGCGGCGATAATAATAAAGCTGCTGGCGATCGGTCTGATCGGCCGGCACGCCTTTTTTGATGCTTAGATCCATCTTTCGCAATGCAGCCAGTACATCTTCGGCATCCAGTTCATCAATTAACAGGGCTTCCAGTACAAACTGTTCAACCGGATCCAGTTTTGCCCAGGCCTGTTGCAGGCGCTGTTTGTCTTCCTGTACTTCAATGGCTTCATCATAACTGGCAAGATCGATTTGCCGGTCTTCCTGATCTGAATCGGCATCATCCATAGTCTCTGTCATCGACACCAGTTTTGGCGGATTTAACAAATGCAAACGTTTTTTTGCCGTTAACAAACCAATTATTGATTGCGCCAGTTTTTCGATATCGGCCAGTGGCCGCGCTATTTTTTGTGCCAGCATGGCCAGATCATCACCTGCCCTGATACCCAGAAACACACTGGCCGCATCCGGCGACAGGGATTGGATATAAGTTGGCACATGAATCTTGCGGCCAAAGCGCCAGTCTTTCCAGCGCTCATAAAACGGCTGCGAGTTGGCAATCTGGTAAAAATAATCAAACAAGCTGGCGTCGTTAATACCCTGGTACTTCAGCAATCGCTGTGGGCGGCTCAGGTCATTCAGCATCCAGCCATAACTGGCATTGCCCCATTCACACCAGGCTGCATCCTGATGCATGGAACCCATGGGCGGTTTTAAGGTGCAACGATACAAATACTGGTTTTCATTGCAGAAGCGTTTGCAAAACCGCGAAGTTTGAAAATCGATGATCGGTTGCACCAGCGCATTAACCTGCTGGCGTGATTTTTTTTCACCCGACGCAGCCGATTTTGCCAGCGCCAGCTGATCTTCAACCGCAGTGTGTTTTTGTTGATTTGAGGTTGGCAAGGTTTAACCTGGGTTGATAACTGGCAAAAAAACATTCGACGCAAAGGCGCGAAGGCGCAAAGAAAACTATTTATTAAAAAGCGTTGGCCTGAAGGCCAACCCACATTACTTCGATTATGTGTGGGTCGGCCTTCAGGCTGACGCTTTTTTAAGTAGCTTGCGCACAACTAAAGGCGCGCCTGATAATAATTTATCTCAGTAACTCAGTAACTCAGTAACTCTGTGTCTCTGTGTCTCTGTGTCGAAAGCTTTTCTCTTTACCTGTCGCGGGCATGGCCCGCTCCTACAATATCAGCAACAAACATTAACTTTGTAGGGTGGGCAGGCTTCATCTGCCCACGCGGTACATTTATCGGTGGGCAAAAATGCATGCCCACCCTACCCGCCGCAACAAACATTAGTACAAAAACCATCCCTGCACTTTATTCTGATTAATATGCAGAGCCAGTCCATAACGATCATAAGCCAGGTACTCACCACTGAGCATATGCACATGACGATCCGGCATACCCAATGCTTTTAATGGCCGATCGGGTTTGTCGCCTATGGCTAACAAATTTTCGATGCTGCCTTCGGCTTCCTGCCAGGCGTTGATCACTTTTCCCTTGTCACTCACAACATAGTGACTGCCCTGATGATTTCGCATCACACTGAATTTATCGCCTTCAATCCATAAATCACTGGACTGGTCCTGTAGCTTGTTTACTTTATACGCATCACCCAGGCGTAAACCCTGTACCACCGGCGCTACAGTCAATGCCGTTGTGGTGACGGGAGCAGCAGGATTCAGCTGGCCCAGCGCCAGCCGGAACAATAATGAATTGCCGGCGGTTTGTGCCATACGTGCCAGTTGTTGCCAGCTGGCACGCGCGGCGGCTTCATCACCCATAAACAAATCATTGGCGGCGGCATTATAAAACGCGCTGTACAGCAACAGGTTTTCCGGCAGGCCGGATACTTCATTTGTTTTCTGTAATTTTTTTAGCAGCGCCTGAAATTCTCCACGCGCAGCTTTCGGCTGGCCTTCTATGGCATGAGTCATCGCCAGCAATAAATCACTGGATGCATCGGCACCAAAGCGTGGAATATAACGCCCCTGCAATACACCTCGTGCCATGTACGTATTATTTGCCAGTAAATACGCGCTACCCAGCATCAAATAACTGGTTTGATAATCCGGCTCCAGTTCAATGGCGCGTTCCAGTTGTTTAATGCCCTGATTGACCAGTTGCTGTATTTGTTTTTTTTGTCTGGCACCCTGATCACCACGCCGGGTTGATGCGGTTTTGCGCACGGTCTGTACCGACGCATCCAGTATCAGGGGATAATAAAATCCCGGTTGATCCAGATTGCCCTGTTTTAATAATAACTGCTGAATTTCAACCGCCTCGGCCAGATACGTCATGGCCAGTGCCGAGATCACGGCCCGGCTGGGGTAATCGCGCCCGAACACGGTGAAATAATGACGTGCCTGTCGATATTGCCGGGCCACCACCGCCTGCACACCCAGCTCGTACAACATAGCCTGTGAGGCCACGTTATCCAGTTGTATTTGCGTGCGCAGCGCCCTGGATTGCGCCTGCTGGCAGGCCTGCCCAAGTGCGGCATCGCCGGTTTGCTGACACGAGCTTTGCCAGATATTTT
This sequence comes from Gammaproteobacteria bacterium, assembly GCA_016191795.1. Classification (GTDB taxonomy): domain Bacteria; phylum Pseudomonadota; class Gammaproteobacteria; order SZUA-229; family SZUA-229; genus JACPVK01. Next base: position 409 of record JACPVK010000224.1, on the reverse strand, counting down.
CCACCCACACGGTGAAGAAATCTTTTTTATCCAGCACCTGATAAGGGTCATAACCCACGCTCGACATGAGTATCAAACCATCGTGATCGGCCTGGGCTTCTTTCTGTTCCATTTGCTGTAACTGATCGGCATCCAGATTCATACCGCGCAGCATGCTGGTTTGATCTTTCTGGCTTTGCGTGCCCACCATCCGGAAAAAACGTTGATGCCACAAATCATTGGCACGTTGATGCGCCAGCTCATGGGCCAGCACAAACGCCAGCAAATGTTCACCGCGCTGCGTGCCATAACGCATGCAGGCATCAATGGCCTGCCGGCTCAGTAAAATATTGCCATCGGCCAGCGAAGCCGCCCAGGCACCCGCGGTGGCATTCACTACATACAGGCCCGGCTCCAGCCGCGAGCTATC
>JACPVK010000223.1 GCA_016191795.1 Gammaproteobacteria bacterium | reverse complement strand
GTCGGGAACGTCGGGCGTGGAGAATGTGGACGAAACTTATCCGTGGGATGCAATGTTAAATGAGGAGAATACCTGATGTGGGGCAAACCAAATGCCAAAGTATCAAAAATCGAAACCCTGATCGGCAACACTATTGTTATTCGTGGTGACCTGATTTTCAGCGGTGGCCTGCATATAGATGGGAAAATTATTGGTAATGTGATTGCCGAAGATGGTTCTAACTCCATGCTGGTACTGAGTGATCATGGCAGTATCGAGGGCGGAGTGCGTGTGCCCTATGTGGTGTTGAATGGCGGGGTTATCGGCGACGTCTATGCCACCGAGCGGGTTGAGCTGTCGGCCAAGGCACAGGTGAATGGCAATGTGTTTTACAACCTGCTGGAAATGGCCCTTGGCTCCCAGGTCAACGGCAATCTGGTGCATTGCAAGAATGAAAAGAAGTTGCTGGAGTTCCAGCGCGATCACAATGCAGCCAAACCGGGTGAGGAAGCCGCGTCCGAAGTGGGTTCCAGGGGTAATAGTTGACTAAAATACTCAGGTAATGCTAAGTTATGTATCAGCCTAAACTGATTTACTAGTATCTGGAGATTTCGATGACTGCTCAAGCTGCTGACAATGACATTCCCGCACCCCTGGTCTTTACCGATGCTGCGGCCGCGAAGGTTAAGGCGCTGATTGAAAGTGAAGACAACCCGAACCTGAAGTTGCGCGTATTTATCTCGGGCGGCGGCTGTTCCGGCTTTCAGTATGGTTTTACGTTTGATGAAAGTATCAATGATGGGGATACCCAGGTTGAAAATGGCGGCGTGATGCTGTTGATCGACCCGATGAGCTTTCAGTATCTGGCCGGTGGCGAGATTGATTACAAGGAAGACCTGCAGGGTGCGCAATTTATTATTCGCAATCCCAATGCTGTGACTACCTGCGGTTGTGGATCTTCTTTTTCACCTACCTGATCTTGATCAAGCACTGACAAAAAAAGGGGCGCATAGCGCCCCTTTTTATTTGTCCGGTTAATTTTTGGCTCACAATGCTGTTAGCATTTGAATCATCAAATATTAAGGCCTTGATTATGAGTGACTATTTGCCCGGACTTGCCGGCGTGCCAGCGACTAAATCCAATATTTCATTTCTCGACGGCGACAAAGGGCTGCTGGCTTACCGCGGCTACAGTATTCAGGCACTGGCACAGCACAGCAGTTTTGAAGAAACCACGCTGTTATTGCTAAAAGGTGAGCTGCCAACGGCCAGCGAATTGCAGGCGTTTGATGAGTTGTTACGTCGTGATCGCATTGTGAAATACAACGTGCGCGAGATCATGAAAAATCTGCCCGCCACCGGTCATCCCATGGAAATGCTGCAAACTGCCGTAGCCAGTCTGGGTTTGTTTTACCCTGGCGACAGTTCGGAAAACACCGAGGAGCAGTCGTTCGCCATGGCCACCAAGATTGTGGCGCGTATGGCGACAACCGTTGCCATGTGGGAACACATCCGCAACGGCTATGATCCCGTGCTGCCGCGCAAGGATTTATCTTACGCCGCCAATTTTCTTTATATGCTCAAAGGCGAGGAGCCAGATCCGGAACTGGTACGCATCATGGATGCCTGTCTGATCTTGCATGCCGAGCACACTATTAATGCCTCTACCTTTGCGGCATTAGTTGCTGCCTCTACCCTGGCAAGTCCTTATCTGGTTATTGCAGCGGCCATTGGCACTCTGGCCGGTCCGTTGCACGGCGGAGCCAATGAAAAAGTGGTGAAGATGCTGGAGGAGATCGGGCAGCCGGAGCATGCACGTGCCTGGGTTGAGAAAAGGCTGGCTAACAAGGAAAAAATCTGGGGTATGGGTCATCGCGAATACAAGGTGAAGGACCCACGCGCCACGATTCTGCAAAAAATGATGATGGATTGGGCCGATAAAAGAGGTTCGGTGAGCCCCTTGTTTGAAACCGCTCTGGTGGTGGAAGCCATTTGTGAGGAGCGGCTGGCAGAGAAAGGCGTGTATCCCAACGTGGATTTTTATTCGGGGATTTTGTATCGCGAAATGGGCATTCCGTCTGATCAGTTCACACCGATTTTTGCGGTGTCGCGTTCTGCCGGCTGGCTGGCGCATTGGCGTGAGCAGTTAAAAGATAACCGGATTTTTCGGCCAACCCAGGTCTATACCGGTTACGGCGAACGATCTTACGTTCCGGTTGCCCGCCGTTAGGGCAGGTAGATACCACCGAGTAAAACTTCGCGGTTGGCACCGGTGACTGCCGGCAAATTACCCGGTTTATGTTCCAGCGTTTGTTTGGCCAGCCAGGCAAAAGCGGTGGCTTCTACCCAGTCTGGCTGCAAGCCAAAAAATTCACTGGATTCAACGCTGACCGGATGTAGCAAGGTTGCCAGATGCTGCATTAAATGCAGATTGTGTACCCCACCACCACAAACAATCACACGCTGGGTTTCGGGCGCAAATTTCATGATTGCGGAGTGAATACTGCGCGCCGTGAACTGGCAAAGGCTGGCTTGTACACTGGCTGCCGGAATATGTGGCAGCTGCGCCAGTTGCGCGTCCAGCCAGTCCAGATGATAGTGTTCTCGCCCCGTGCTTTTGGGCGGCGGCTGGTGAATAAAGCTGTCGCTCAATAGTTGTTTAACCAGTTGCGGGTCTGCGCTGGAGCTGGCAGCCCAGTCACCGTTGCGGTCAAGATTTTGTTGTTGATGACGCTGTATCCAGGCATCCATCAACATGTTTCCCGGGCCGGTATCAAAGCCGAAGCAGGGGCGGGCGTCTCCTGGCAGTACAGTGATGTTGGCAATGCCGCCAATATTCAGAATGACTCGATGTTCTCCATCCTGCCGAAATACCGTGTTGTGAAAAGCGGGCACCAGAGGTGCTCCCTGGCCGCCGGCAGCCATGTCTTTGCGGCGAAAATCGGCAACGGTGGTGATGCCGGTTTTGTATGCAATACGGTTAGGATCGCCTATTTGTAGCGTGAAAGCCTGTGGCCCTGAAGGTTGGTGACGAATGGTTTGGCCGTGGCTGCCAATGGCGCGGATGTTTGTCGCGGGCAAACCACTTTGCTTGATGAGAGTGAGTGCGGCATCGGCAAACAGATTGCCCAGCTCGGTATCAGCTTCTCCCAGTGTATCCAGATTAATGCCAGCCGCATTGAGTGCCAGTTGCAGGAGTTTTTTACGAAGGTCTGGCGGAATAGGGTGGCTATGATGGTGTAGCAGGTGTGGCTGCGG
>JACPVK010000222.1 GCA_016191795.1 Gammaproteobacteria bacterium | reverse complement strand
TCTGGAAGTGATTCGTCACTCCACGGCGCATTTGCTGGCCCAGGCGGTGAAGGCGTTATTTCCCGCGGCGCAAATTACCATCGGCCCGGTTATTGATGATGGTTTCTATTACGACATCGATTGCGAAACCCGCTTTACCCCCGAAGTGCTGGCATCCATAGAAGCCAAAATGGAAGAACTGGCGGCGGCTGATTTCAAGGTCAGTCGTTCGGTGATGTCGCGTGATGCGGCCGTGAAATTTTTCCGCGATATGGGTGAAGAATATAAAGCGCAAATTATCGAAGGCATTCCGGCCAATGAAGATTTGTCATTGTACAAACAGGGCGACTTCACTGACCTGTGCCGTGGTCCGCATGTGCCCAGCACCGGTCGATTAAAAGCATTTAAATTGACCAAGCTCGCCGGTGCCTACTGGCGCGGTGATTCCAGAAACAAAATGTTGCAGCGTATTTACGGCACGGCCTGGGCGGATAAAAAGCAGCTCAAGGAATATTTGCATCGCATCGAAGAAGCCGAAAAACGCGATCACCGTAAAATCGGCAAGCAGCTGGGCTTGTTCCATACCCAGGAAGAAGCGCCGGGCATGGTGTTCTGGCACAGGAATGGCTGGGATATTTACCTGACGGTACAGAATTACATTCGTAACCGTTTGCGTGATCATGGTTATCAGGAAATCCATACGCCGCAGGTGGTGGATCGCAGCCTGTGGGAACGTTCCGGCCACTGGGAAAAATTCCACGCCATGATGTTTACCACGCACTCGGAAAATCGCGATTACGCGGTGAAGCCGATGAACTGCCCCTGTCATATTCAGGTGTTTAACCAGGGTTTGAAGTCGTATCGCGATTTACCGTTGCGTCTGGCCGAATTTGGTTCCTGCCACCGTAATGAACCATCGGGTACCTTGCATGGTTTGATGCGGGTACGTAATTTCGTACAGGATGATGCGCATATTTTCTGTACCGAAAACCAGATTCAGCAGGAAGTCTCCAATTTCATTGACCTGACGTTTGATGTTTACAAGGATTTTGGCTTCGAGAATATCGAAATCGCCCTGTCCACCCGTCCGGAACAGCGGGTAGGTTCGGATGAAATCTGGGACAAGGCGGAAAAGGCGCTGGCTGATTCGCTTAATGCCAAAGGTTTGGCTTTCAGGTTGCAGCCAGGTGAAGGTGCGTTTTACGGCCCCAAAATCGAGTTCACATTAAAAGACTGCCTGGATCGTGGCTGGCAGTGCGGCACCATGCAGGTGGATTTTTCCATGCCGGGCCGGCTCGATGCCCAGTACGTGGATGAAGACGGCAGCCGCAAGGTGCCGGTCATGCTGCACCGTGCCATCCTCGGTTCACTGGAGCGGTTCATCGGGATTTTGATTGAGCACCACGAAGGCAAATTCCCGGTCTGGCTGGCGCCGGTGCATGCGGTGGTGATGAATATCACCGACAATCAGGCTGATTTTGCCCGAGAAGTTGAAAAAAGCTTAAATAGTCAAGGATTTAAGGTTAAGTCGGACTTGAGAAATGAGAAGATCGGCTTTAAAATCCGCGAGCACACAATACAGCGCGTTCCCTTCATGCTGGTGATAGGTGATAGGGAGCTTGAGAATCAAAGCGTCGCCGTGCGTTCTCTTGACGGCAAGGATCTGGGTTCGATGAAGGTTAACGACATCGCCACTCGCCTTGCTGCAGTCATTAAGAACCGCGGTTTCGCTATTTCTGAGGGTTAATAATATCGCCGCCGAAAAACCAGTTCGCAAGAACGAAATGATCACCGTGCCAGAAGTGCGGGTGATTGATAACGAAGGTAACCAGCTGGGAGTCCTGAATACTCGCAAGGCAATCGAGATTGCTGCAGAAGCTGGGCTGGACCTGGTCGAAGTATCGCCTACTGCCGAGCCGCCGGTATGCCGGATTATGGATTTCGGCAAGTACAAGTTTGAAATTGGCAAAAAGCAGCAGGCTGCCAAGAAGAAACAGAAACAGGTACAGATCAAGGAAATCAAATTCCGCCCGCGTACCGAAGAGGGTGATTACAAAACCAAGTTGCGTCACCTGCGCGAGTTTCTGGAAGAAGGCGATAAGGCCAAGGTTACCCTGCGTTACCGTGGCCGCGAATTTGCACATCCCGAACTGGGTATGCAGCTGCTGGAACGTGTCGCCAAGGATCTTGAAGATCTGAGCACGGTTGAGCAAATGCCGAAAATGGAAGGCCGGCAGATGGTGATGATGCTGTCACCGAAAAAGAAAGCCTAGGACGCAAAAATTTCAGTCAGCAATGACTGAACGCGGTTTACCAGAATCCGCGCCGTTGAGCTGAAAAGCACGACGGAAAAAATTCGGAATAATCACCCCGTATCCGTTCTTAACGTAATACGGTCGCGTAGCGACACTTAACCTCCCTCTCCCCTCGCGGGAGAGGGGTGGGGAGAGGGTCGCGAAGCGCCGGCAACTACTGAATTGGGTCTGGGTCTGTCAAAGCATTATTTGGAGTAAAACAATGCCCAAGATGAAAACTAACAGCGGTGCGTCCAAACGCTTCCGCCGTACCGGTAATGGCGGTTTAAAGCGCGGTTCTGCTTTCCGTCGTCATATTCTGACTAAAAAATCCACCAAGCGTAAACGTCATTTGCGTGAAGCAGCCCATGTTGCGGCTGTCGATTTGCCAATGATTAATCGTTTGTTGCCTTATAACTGAGGAGGTCTGAATAATGGCTAGAGTTAAACGTGGTACTCAGGCACGAGCCCATCACAAAAAGGTAATGGATAAAGCCAAGGGTTATTACGGTGCACGTAGTCGTGTATTCCGTACAGCTACCCAGGCGGTTACCAAAGCAGGTCAATATGCATTCCGCGATCGTCGCGTTAAAAACGTGAATTTCGTGCCTTGTGGATTGCACGTATC
>JACPVK010000194.1 GCA_016191795.1 Gammaproteobacteria bacterium | reverse complement strand
TTTTATTTGCGTGTATTTGCGTTAAGTCTTTTCTATTTTGGTGAAATATTCAGGCTAAGGCGCACACCCCGCATAACCACTCGTATATCCATCCTGTTTGGTGATTGTGAACATATCTTTCACTTCTGCCCTGTCATTAATAAAGCGCGTGGTTAGCTGATTACCTTCAATGTCTATCACCAGTGAACCGGCTTCGAGCATGGAGACCGGCATGGCCGGATGATTGATCGGGCCCTGGTCAACCTTTGAGGCAGAACCGGCTACGACATAAACAGCACCGGCATGCGGTGTGTTCTGTAGCGGCTTGATGTACTCGGCATTGAGGTGATTAACGCCATCAGAAACAATACGATTTTTCCCAAAGGTTGTAGAGTCACCATAATGACAATCCAGCAACCAGGAACGTTCATACATGTGGCTATGCCCTCCCAGCACCAGATCCACACCCGCTCCTTCGAGTAACGGCAGAATGTTTTCACGCATCGCCACCATCGCAACATTGCTGCCGCGACGAATATCCGAATCATGACTGCCCTTGCTGTAAGGCGGATGATGGAACACTGCTATCAGCCACTGGCTTTTGTTTTTCAGCAGATCCCGCGCCAGCCATTGGTACATGTCACTGTCCGGCGCATTGGCACTGGCTTCCGAATCCAGCATGACGAAATGCACCGCGCCATAATCAAATGAATAATAATGCTCGGTACCGGAAGGCACGCCTCCGGCCTCACCCTGCTCCGGCAAATCAAACAGGCGGAAATAAGTCCAGCGCCTTGCATCGTGGTTGCCATAAACCGGCCACAACGCAACACGGCGCAGCTGCTCAGGAAAAGTATCGAACAGGGATTTCTGAAACTGCTCGTCGGTACCGGACCGGTACGCCAGATCACCCAGCGACAACCAGACATCAATATCCGGATAGCCCGCACGCGGGTGTTGATCCACCCATTGCTGCATGCTATCGCGTACGCCCGTCAGTATCGGACCGGGTTCACCTGAATCACCCATCACCCAGATCCGCGTTGGTCGCGGCACACCGGCGGGAGGCGAGGTACGAAAATGATAGGATTCGGTGCCACCGGCCTGACCGCCCAGGGTATCGGACACCGCATAATAATAAGTCGTATCGGGTTTCAACCCGCCAATCTTGACCTGATGCAACCGGCTGGCCGCTGGCTCGCTAAATATCTGATCCAGTTGCTGCGGGTGCTCACCCAGGCGCACGCTGCCAATGGATTCCTCGCGCGTCTGCCAACGCAGAATCACGCCGCTAGCGTTTGTCATCTGGATATAGGGATCACGTTCGCCCTCTAACTGGCTGGTGAAATAGACCACACCCAGGCGTGAAACTGCATATAAAACCAGCAGCCCCAGTAAAACCATCAACAAGTACTTGGTAAGTCGTTTAAACCAGATCATCTGAATCCCGGCAAGCTAGCCATTAAAGTAGGGGCATTATGATATACTCCCGGGCCGTAAAACCACAGCCAGCCCATCACAGGGGCTTATTTATACCATTACCACCAGATGATGTTCATGACCAGAATTCTCCCGCGTTTACAAATTTTCTCGCTGGCTGTCGTGCTGATATTGCTGTTACTTCAGACCCTGTTGCGAGTGATTTTCTGGTTCCGATTTAATACACCTGATGACCCGATTCCTGCTAACGATTTGTTGTGGTCATTTTATCTCGGCTTTAAATACGATTTGCGCATCGCCATCTACGTCGTATTGCCCATACTGTTACTTGGGTGGATTAAGCCTCTGCATCCGGTGCACAGTACTTCCGGTAAAAAAATCTGGTTACGCTATTCAGCCGTGGCGATACTGATGCTGCTGATTGTTTACGCCGTCGATTTTGGTCATTACGCCTATTTGCAGCAGCGTGTGAATGCCACGGCCATACGCTTTCTGGAAAACCCGCTGATATCCGGCGCCATGGTTTGGCAAACCTATCCTGTTATTACCGGCAGTTTAATATTGCTGGCCATCGTCGCCGCCTGTATGTGGTTGCTGAATACCTTACACCGGCGCATCGAACCGATACCGGATCGCTATAACCGCTGGTATAAAAAAACAGCCGTGGTTATGATCACAATCGTCATTACATTGTTTTTAATCTTTGGCAAACTCTCGCAATATCCCTTGCGCTGGAGTGATGCATTTTTCAGCAACAATGCTTTCGCGGGGCAACTTGGATCTAACCCGGTAGAATACTTTGCCAACACGCTAAATTTCCGTGAAGAAACCTTCGACATAAACGAGACACGCAAACATTATCCGTTGATGGCAGCGTATCTGGGTGTTGATAAACCCGATATAGAAAAGCCGAACTTCCGTCGTGATTATCACTTCAATACTGTGGCCGGACACAAACCCGCCAATGTCGTCATTGTGTTTCTCGAATCATTTGCCTCGTACAAATCCAGCCTGTCCGGCAACCCGCTGAATACCACGCCGAATTTGCAAAAAATCGCCGACGAGGGTTATTTCTTTAAAAACTTTTTTGTCACCCAAACCGGCACGGCACGCTCAGTGTGGACACTGATTACCGGCATACCGGATATTGAACTGAACAAAACCTCATCGCGTAATCCGTTGATTGTCGATCAGCACACCATCATCAATGCCTTTAAGGATTATAAAAAATATTATTTTTTAGGCGGCAGTGCCAGCTGGGCGAATATTCGCGGACTGATGTCTGCCAATATTCCGCAACTGGAAATTCATGAAGAAGGCAGTTATGAATCGCCGACAGTTGATGTCTGGGGCATATCTGATCTGAGCCTGTTCGAAGAAGCCAACAAGGTTCTGAAAAATCTGAACGATCCTTTTGTTGCCATCATCCAGACTTCAGGCAATCACCGCCCTTACACCATCCCGGAAGACAACAGGGGTTTCAAAATTTTAACCCAGGACGACTTACTGCCACATAAAGTAACAGACTACGGTTTCGCATCGGTGGAAGAACTCAATTCATTCCGCTTCATGGATCACAGCATTGGGCACTTCATCAAACTTGCCGAACAGGAAGCCTATGGCGCCAATACCCTGTTTGTATTTTTTGGCGACCACGGCATCCATGCAGAAACCGGCAAACACGTGAGAAAATCCGAAGCCCAGCTGGCGATACAGGGCCTGCGCGTACCACTGGTCATGTATGGCAAGGGCGTCATTAGCCGGCCCGCCATTTTCGACAAGGTGGCCAGCCAGGTTGATGTATTGCCCACGACGGCCGCTTTAACCCAAACGGACTATACCAACACCACCCTGGGTCGTGATTTACTGGATACACGTTTCGATGATCATCGCTATGCGTTTACCATTGAACACAGCGGTGAGCGCGTTATCGGGTTATTATCCGATAAATATTATTTGCAAATGAAATATAACGGCACCGGCGTAAGCCTGCACAGCCTGGAATCGGATACGGCTCGTGACGACATTTCAGCACAGCACCCGGATATCACCCAAACCATGACTGACTATCTGGCATCCATGTGGAGTTCGATACAGTACATGCGTGAAAATAACAAACAACATACCACCAAGGAGTATCAACCATGAAAATATCCGTCATCGGAACCGGCTATGTAGGCCTGGTAACCGGCACCTGTTTTGCTGAGATGGGCAATGATGTTTGTTGTGTTGATATCGACATCAAGAAAATCGAAAACCTTAAAAAAGGCATACTGCCAATTTACGAACCGGGCCTGGAAGAACTGGTCAAGAAAAACGTCGCCGGCAAACGCTTACGCTTCACCACCTCCATCAGTGAAGGCGTGAAGGATGCCACGGTTCACTTTATTGCTGTTGGCACGCCGCCCGATGCAGACAGTGCGGCTGATTTACGCTTTGTTCTCGAAGTGGCCACCCAGCTTGGCGAAACCATGCAACAGGGTTACAACATTATTGTCGACAAATCGACAGTACCGGTCGGCACCGCTGACAAGGTTACCCATAATGTTAAACAGGCTCTCGAAAAACGTGGCTCAGGCATCAGGTTCGATGTGGTTAGTAATCCTGAATTTCTCAAGGAAGGCGCCGCCATTGATGACTTTATGCATCCCGATCGTGTAGTCATCGGCGCCAACACCCCGGCCGCTGAAAAAATCATGCGCGAACTGTATGCGCCGTTCCTGCGCAATCATGACCGCATCATTACCATGAAAATCCGCGATGCTGAAATGACGAAATACGCATCCAATGCCATGCTGGCCACCAAGATTTCATTCATGAATGAAATTGCAGAACTTTGCGAGCGTTTAAACGTTGATGTAGAAAGCGTCCGGCTCGGCATGGGTTCAGACAGTCGTATCGGATATCACTTCATTTATCCCGGTGCCGGTTATGGCGGCTCCTGTTTCCCCAAAGACGTCAAGGCACTGGTATCCATGGCAAAGGATAATAATGTGCCATCCGATGTATTAGTGGCGGTTGAATCGCGCAACCAGCGCCAGAAAGAACGTATGGCCACCAAAGTTAAAAAGCACTTTAATGGCAACATTCAGGGCAAAACATTCTGCCTGTGGGGGCTGGCATTCAAACCGGGTACCGACGACATGCGTGAAGCCCCTTCCCTGCAAATCATCAGTGACCTGGTGAGTGCGGGCGCCAAAATTCGCGCCTACGATCCGGTAGCCGAAGAAACTGCTCGCAGCTCGATTCCCAAAACCTGGTTTGATACCGGCCTGGTTCAAATTCTGG
>JACPVK010000193.1 GCA_016191795.1 Gammaproteobacteria bacterium | reverse complement strand
TTATGCCGGCATCACGCATACGCGCCAGTTTGTAACGCAAGGTGCGAGCACTGATGCCTAATTTGTCGGCCGCATATTTACGGCTGCCTTTGCCGACACGCAGGGCTTCGAGAATCAATTGCTGTTCACGACCCTTCAAATCATTGTTGAGTACCGAATCGTCGGTCTGTGCACTCACCTGCTGGTTTTCAAAAATGGAATCGGTGGAAATCTGGATGCAATCGGCATCGATTTCATTACCGGTGCGCAATATCAGGGCACGTTGCATGACATTATCCAGCTCACGCACATTACCCGCCCAACGATGGCTTACCAGTTTTTGCTGCGCCAGAGCTGACAAATACAATTCCCCATTCTGATGTTTGTTCAGAAAGCGCTCGGCCATGGGAATAATGTCGCAAACCCGTTCGCGCAATGGCGGGATGTGTAACGGAAACACGCTTAAGCGATAAAACAAATCTTCACGGAAATGACCACTGGCAACCTGCTCGCGCAAATTACGATTACTGGTGGCCAGCACGCGCACATCCAGGGAAATGGTTTTACGTCCGCCCAGCCGCTCTACTTCTTTTTCCTGTAATACACGCAATAATTTGGCCTGCAGGGCGGCGTCCATTTCTGAAATTTCATCCAGCAACAGGGTACCGCCCTGGGCCTGTTCGAATTTACCGGCATGAGATTGAACAGCACCAGTGAATGCACCTTTCTCATAACCAAATAAAACCGCTTCCAGCATATTCTCAGGAATAGCGGCACAGTTAATGGCGACAAACGGACCGGCTGCACGCTTTGAGTTAATGTGAATATGTCGTGCAAATACCTCCTTGCCAACACCGCTTTCACCACATAACAATACGGTAGCTTCGCTTTGTGCAACACGCACGGCCAGATTTTTCAGTGCCAGCATTTTTTCATCAACGGCAATCAGTTCGTGTGGCGAGGCCTGTACGGATGACATCTCGGGTAGCAAACGCTTAACGATATTTATCAGGGATTCGGCATCAAATGGTTTTACCAGATAATCACTGGCGCCGGCACGCATGGCATCCACGGCTTTTTCTATGGTGCCGTAGGCTGTCATCATCACGACAGGTATATCCTGATTGGCACTGCGAATATTCTGTAATAGTTCCATGCCATCCATGGGACGCATTTGCACATCGCTGATAACCATGCCAAAGGCCTGTTCGTTCATACGCGCCATGGCGGCATGACCGTGTTCGGCTACCATCACGTCATAACCGGCCAGCGCCAGTGTGTCGTGCAGGGCATCACGTAAATGCGCATCGTCTTCCACAATCAGCACTGTACTGGAACTGGTGCGAGAATAATTATTGGCTACATGGTTCATGCTGAACTCCGCTGGACAGATTGACCGACATTTTTACCGCTGGCCCACTGGGAATAAATTGTTCGCCCTGATCCAGCGGCAAACATAAAAAGAAAGTACTGCCTTGCCCCAACTCGGACTTGCATAACAAATCACCGTGATGCGCCTGGGCAATGGCCTGTGCAACCGCCAGACCCAGACCGGTGCCGCCTTTACGCTGGCTATAAAACGGCTCAAAAATATGCGCCTGCATATCACGTGACATGCCAGGGCCGTTATCACGCAGTGAAATAATCAGGTATTCGGCCTGCTGACGCACTGATAATTCAAGCACACAGCCAGATTCACAAACCTGCATGGCATTTTCGGCAAGATTCACCAGCACGCTCACCAGAGCATCCTGACTGCCACGCAAGATCTGATCATTTTCCGGTTTATGCAAAACCAGCTGGGTGCCGGTTTGCAGCAGGCGCGCTTCGATACGCGCCTGAAAGGACACCAGTAAATGATGTAACGAATAACTGGTAGCGGAGAACTCGCCGCCTTTGGCGTACAACAACATATCGTTAATCAGTTTTTCGATGTAACGCAAACTGGAGCGAATTTTGTCATTCACTTTAAAATGTAAATCCGGGCGATGCCGCGCGTGTTCAAGTTGCGATACATACAACATGGCTGATGCCAGCGGTGTACGTAATTGATGCGCCAGACCTGCCGCCATCTGGCCCATGGCAGCCAGCCGTGTCTGGCGGCCGGCCATTTCCTGCAAACGGCGGTTATGGCTCACATCACTAAAAACAATAATTTCACCGTCTTCTTCAGCCAGTGACTTGCGGCTGATACTCAGCACACTGCCATCATGTAAAAACACATCCTGGGCTTCACTATGGCTGGCACATTCCTGCAGCACCTGCTGTAAATTTTTGCCCGACAGATGCGCACCAAAAAACTGTTCCGCTGCGCGATTGGCTGTGAGAATGACACCGCTACGATTTGTCACCACGACGCCTGCTGGCAAGGTCGCCAGCAAAACCTCGATACGGCTGCCGGCTGCCGTCTGCGGTAGCCAGTTGAGATTCAGTTCGCCGGTGCGCTGCTGTAAATCTTCATAAGACTGCTGCAACTGGCGCGACAGACGATTAAATTCATCGAACGCCATTTCCAGGCTTTCACGCTGCGGTTGTTCGTTGTGACCGGTTGTGGCAACAGACGGATTCATGACGTAGCTCAGGTCTCATTAGGGGCTTAAGCCTGATAGAGCATGGACTGTGCCAGATAATTATTCTCTTTATATTCAATAACTTACAATAGCGGCAAGTTTTGTCGTCAGAAAACCGGCACGACTTGGCAAGATTTACCTCATGAACCAGAATTGAAAAATTTGACGCAGAGGCACAGAGGCGCAGAGTACATGAATGATTATTGGCATGCCTTAGACCCACAGGCACACAGACAAAAAAGTCTCTTCTCTGCATCTCTGCGCCTTTGTGTCATGCTTTTGCCTTCATAACAAACATAGAATATGCCCAGAACCAACCGAAGTAACCAAGCGAGACACCCACCGCAAATCAGCCACTCACAACCTCATTTCTTTTCTCCGCTTCTCGGCGACTCTGTGTCATCATTTTGCTTTAATCTGATACCAGGTAGTTATGCCTTATAACGAACGTTTCGCCGGCATCAAACGACTCTACGGCACGACCGAAGCTGACATTATTCGCCAGGCCCATATTTGCATTATCGGCATTGGGGGCGTCGGTTCCTGGGCGGCGGAAGCCCTGGCACGCAGTGGCGTCGGCCGCCTGACTCTCATCGACCACGACGATATTGCCGAGAGCAACATTAATCGCCAGATACATTCCCTGGATACCACGCTGGATCAATCCAAGGTTGTGGTGATGGCCGATCGCATTGCCAGTATTAATCCGGATTGCCAGTGCCATGCCATCGACGACTTTATTAGCGATAGCAATTTACAGAATTATTTACTGCGCGATTATGATTTTGTGATTGATGCCATCGACAGCATTCGCTTCAAGGCGGCGATCATTTATTTTTGCAAACGCAATAAAATTCCCGTTATCACCACCGGTGGTGCCGGCGGCCTGATTGACCCCACCAAAATAGACATAGCCGATTTAGCCAAAACCTGGAACGACCCGCTGGCCGCCAGGGTACGATCAAGATTACGCAGTGAATACGGTTACACCAGTAACACCAAACGCAGTTTTGGTATTCCCTGTGTTTACTCAACGGAGCAACAACGTTATCCCAAAGAAGACGGCAGTGTTTGCGTGAGCAAACCGGGCGTTAAAGGTGTGAAGCTGGATTGCAAGCTGGGGTTTGGATCATCCAGTTGCGTTACCGCAAGTGTTGGTTTTGCTGCAGCCGCACGTGCTCTGCAAAAGACTATTGAAAACCGGCTGAAGATTCTGGCGAAACAAGAAAATGAATAACGTATGAACAACGGGGCGTGGCACATCGTGTTACGGCTTACCAGATATTATGCCCGTGCCAGTATTTTCTCAAAGCTCTCGGCCGGTTCAGGCCGGGAAAACAAATATCCCTGAAAAGCCTCACACTGATGTTCCATTAAATAATTATACTGATCCCGTGTTTCCACTCCCTCCGCTATCACATCCAGCCCCAGCGTTTTACCCAGGTTAATAATCGTGATCGCAATGGCTGCATCGCTACCACTGGTAGTCAGATTTCTCACAAATGACTGGTCAATTTTAAGCTGGTCCAGTGGTAATTTCTGGAGATATGAAAGGGATGAGTAACCGGTACCAAAATCGTCCAGCGAAATAGTCACGCCAAGTGCTTTTAACTGATGCATTTTAAGTATCGCTTCATTGATGTCATAAAGCACCACACCTTCAGTCAGTTCAAGCTTAAGCAGTGGCGGCAAAATGGCGTACTGTTGTATTGCCGCATCAATTTGTGCGACAAAGTTGCTTTCCCGAAACTGACGCGCACTGACATTGATAGCTACGCTCAAATGCGCAGTGTCTGGTCTGGCAGACCATATCGCCAGCTGCTGGCATGCCTTATCGATCACCCAGTTGCCGATGGGCAATATCAGTCCGGTTTCCTCTGCCAGTGGGATAAATTCGACGGGAGGCACCACACCCTCCTGTGCATTGTGCCAACGTAGCAATGCCTCGCAACCAATATTGCGGCCTTCACGATCTACCTGCAGCTGGTAAGAAAGTCTGAGCTCATTTTTTTCAATCGCATGCCTCAACTTCGCTTCCAGCAGGGAACGATGTTCCACCATTTTTTGCATGGCGGGATCAAAAAAACGAATCGCATTTCTTCCGGCGGATTTAGCCTGATACATGGTGAGATCGGCTCGTTTTAATAACTCATCCAGGCGGAGCTCAGAGCCCTGAAAAAGAGAGATACCGATGCTAACCGACGTATAATAATCGATCACCTGCGGGTGATGATCTTGCCCGACAACCAGATGAAATATCTCCGCCAGAGAAGTACGAATTTTTTCAGCGACAACTTCTGCCTGTTTGTGTGCCTGAAATGACTCGACATCAAGATTTTCCAGTACCACCACAAATTCATCACCACTCAAACGCGAAACCGTGTCACCCAGACGCACACAACTCTGTATGCGACGTGCAACTTCCTTGAGTAATTGATCCCCGGCATCGTGACCGTAGGTATCATTGATATTTTTAAAATGGTCCAGATCCAGAAACATTATGGCGCCATGACGCCGACTACGCGTACTCAAATACATGACCTGGCGCAGGCGATCCAGTAATAAATTACGATTGGGTAATTGCGTGAGCGGATCGTAAAACGCCAGATTACGAATACGAATTTCGGCTTCCCTGCGTTGAGTCTGCATGGCAGTCACCATCAGCTGAACCACAACCAGAGTTGTCAGAAATATCCACATCACAAACAAACCCTGGGACGCCTCAGCACGATGAAATGGCCCCACTCCATGACTGGTTGCCAGCGCCGCAATCAGCATACACACCAGTGTGCCGATGGATGCGCCGGTATTATCAAATCTCATCGCCGACCAGACCACCATCGGCACCATGACAAATACCAATGGCAAGGCATTACCCGCTGCATCCTCGTTAATAAAAAAAATGCCCCAGCCCAGTACGATAGTAACGACCAGCCAGAGTGCATACTCCATTCTTTGTTGCCACAGCCTTTCCAGTTCGGTGTATGAAATATTAAGTAATAAAGGTGTGGCCAGTAACACACCAACAAAATCCCCGGCCCACCAGGTGAGCCAGGCTACAAGCGCACTGCTGTTTAGCGTGCCAAAGGTGGCCAGACTGACCACCCCGCCACTGGCACTCACCACCATGCCCGCCAGTGCAGCCGCGATCAGCATGACGATATCGCGGGTTTTATCCATCAACTTGTTGAAGAATGTGTATTTAAGTATCCATGCCGATATCAAGGGGCCGATCGTGTTGCCAGCGGCAATAGATATTGCCAGCGGTAGTGAGGCACCGACAGTAAGATTGACTGCCAGGGAAGCCAGCAGGACAGCAGGCCAGATATTTGTACCCCATCGCAATAGTAATGCGACCGCGATACCGGTAGGCAGCCAGATCAGGGTGATATGCGAACCAATTGAGGGCAAGGTCAAACCGAGATAACCCGCGATGTAATACCCGGCGAACAGGGCACAACATTTTCCTGACCAGGTCAGCACGGATTTCCCGTTAAGTGTTTTCAGGGTATGTCTATACATATCAGTGATGTTCGATTTCTCTGGCAGTTAAGCAGGGAGAGATCTGATCGGCACTAACAGTCTAGTCGATGTCTGAGAGTAATAGCGTAACCGCAGCAGAATGTCATTGCTGCAAAACAATTGCCACGGGATATTGGAACCTGGATTTTATTAACATCAAGAGTGAATATAAGACAAAGTAATGAAATGCGGCATTACATCCTGGCGCGATTTTTCATGCCTTTAATATGTTGCGTAACTGGGTAACGAATTCAACCGGTATCTCGGCATCACCGGAAGCAAAACCTATCGGCTTGACGACATTTTCCAGTTTGTGGGTTTTAACTTCTTTCTCCAGCACTTTTTGCATTTCCACCCGATCTTCACCTTGAGGGCGGTAGAAAGTTTCATCCTGAATCCAGAGTGTAAATATCTCGTCCGGTGGTAAATGTTGCTCGGTATTTCCACCAATGGGATAGGACGACAGGCTGACTGGCGGTTTTTCGGTTTGGCCTTCCGGATTCTCGGTGAGATTAAAAAAATCAGAGACAGATTCAGCGTGCAAAGGCATAGCAGTCAATGCAAGAGCCAAAGCAATAGTCCGCAAATGAACGCAAATGAACGCAAATGTTTTTAATGGCAATAATAGTAGGGTGGATAAGCGCAGCGCATCCACCAATACAGTTGCAGAGTGGGCATTGCCCACCATAAGTTTTTCAGAGCAATCAGCCATGGGTAATACACACCCTGCGTGTTTGTATGTTAATGGGGTAAATAAGTGGCGCTTCATTCGATTTCCCCCTTATCTACCGGCCCGCCCTTGCGCCAGAAAACTTCCGTTTCAATCATTAATTTGTAGCAGCAGTTCAGTTTGTGCCAGCGTTTTTCAATGATTTCTTTAACGGCTGCCAGGCGATCATTTACCAGAGACGGGTCTTCGTTCTCGGCCAGGTATGACAGGCGCAATATAGAATGATCTTTCGCCAGTTCTGATATCAGCATGTCGATACGCGGCAACCACTGTAAACGTATTTCGGTGGTATTGGGTTTGAATACGGCATCCATCATATCCAGACGCACCACGTGATGAATCGCAGCACCGAAGTTATATTTCAGCATCTTGCCTCGGGTAGCACGCTGGGTGCGTGGATTTTCCGAGGTGATGCGATAACCGGTTGGCAAGCTGCGCTCATCCAGTTTGACAATAAAGTTCGAACCGCGATCCTGGTTGGGGATAACAGCGCAGGTGAAATGATAACGACCGTATTCATCGGTTGTTGCCTG
>JACPVK010000209.1 GCA_016191795.1 Gammaproteobacteria bacterium | reverse complement strand
CTGGTATGGCCGCGACGACGGCAAACAAAATGAAAACGTGCAGCGCGGTACCCGTCCGTTTTATCTGGTTGAAGGCATGGACGACGGCAAACTGAAAAATCGCCTGATGCAGTGCGGAAACGGCCCTTTCTACCGCACCGATTTTTCCATTGGTCATCGCGGCGCTGCCATGCAATTCCCTGAGCATACTGATGCGTCCTACCGCGCCGCTGCGCGTATGGGAGCCGGTATCGTTGAGTGTGACGTCACTTTCACAAATGACGGCGAGCTGGTATGTCGCCACAGCGAATGTGATTTGCATACCACTACCAATATTGTCACCACTGAACTGAACAATCGCTGCACCGTTCCATGGAGCGGCCCCGGCCAGAATCCGGCACCTAAATGCTGCACCAGTGACCTGACATTAAGTGAGTTCAAGTCACTCAAACCTAAAATGGATGCGAGCAATCCTGCCGCCACGACGGCGCAGTCTTATCTCACCGGCACGGCAAACTGGCGCACCGATCTCTACACTGGACGTGCACGTTTGATGACTTTCAACGAGAGCATCGAACTCAACAAGGAGCTGGGCGTGAAACACACGCCAGAGTTAAAGGGTGCCGAACATCAGGAGCGCATCAACGCCATTTTTGGTAGCCAGGCAGGCTATGCGCAAAAATTCATTGATGTACTTGTCAACGCGGGTGTCAATCCCAAAGATGTGTGGGCGCAATCATTCAACAAGGACGACGTTCTGTACTGGATCAATAATAATCCAGCATTCGGCAAGCAGGCAGTTTATCTCGACAGTATTGACCCGACTGCCAATCCGCCCATCCCACGCCAGACAGTTAATGAATTACAGCAGTTGAAAAAACAGGGCGTAAGAATCATTGCTCCGCCAATGTGGGCATTGCTAGCCGTAAACAACGAGAATGAAGTAGTGCCTTCGGCTTACGCACAGGACATCAGGAACGCGGGACTGGATATCATCACCTGGTCTTTCGAGCGCTCGGATCTGCGTCAGGGCGCATCGAAAGGTGGTTGGTACTACATGTTCGATCCGCAAGGCAAAGCAATCAGAAAAGATAGCGACATGTACAAGGCACTGGACGTACTGGCACACAAGGTAGGCATCATCGGTATTTTCTCTGACTGGCCGGCTACCGTTACTTACTACGCCAACTGTATGGGATTGAAATAATAATAAGTCAGGGCAGCCTCCAGCGAGGTTGCCTTTTTTGCACTCATAAAATATCACCCGTTACACTGACAGTGCCTGATTAATCTACAGACCTGAAATTCATATGATGTTTTTTACAATAGCAGGTCAAGCCAGTGACCAGCCTTTTAGAAATCAAAATAATTTTATAGTCAGCTATTAAATGGACACTCGGATAACTCGGCTGGAATAAATCGTTATTTATAATCGTATGATTATGTCTTTAACATGTCGCATAGCAATAACAGATAAATATATTTTTATTCTTGCATGATTCTGAAGCTCTTCAAACTCCCTTTCATATAATTCGCGTATAACTGGCTCATCTATATGATAATGACCAGCAATGGAAGTAATAGCGGATGCATGTTGCCTGTATTCATTATTTGAAAGATGTAGTGCGTGCATTGTTGGGTTACCCTAAATATTAATCACACATTGCTCACATCCTTGTTGTTGTGTATTTATAATGCCTGGTACGTTACTAAAAAAATAGTAAGATAAGATCGAGAATGGGGGGCTTCTTTACACAGTTTACAGAAGAATTATGACAGGATTATTAATAAATAATGACATATCACACACTCATACCAGATAACATAAAATAATAATAAAATTAATAATAACTTACAGCACTTATTGGCAAGACTAGCCGGTATGTGAAGCCAAAGCCGAAAGCGGAAATCCAGGCGCTTGTCTATACCGGGTTCCTGCTTTCGCAGAAACGACACTCGGCGAGGGTGGTGTGTATGAAAAATACCTGAATTGCGATGAATCCATTTATGTTAAATGCACAGACTCGTATTCGGAATTTAGTGTCACCGTTGCTTTCTAGAAACATCAATCACGAACTGTGCATCAGCACAGCCTGCATCTGATCTACAATTCGGTAGGTTGGGCTGCAAAGCCCAACTTTTTTTATGCATCACACATGTTGGGCTTCGTTGCACTCAGCCCAACCTACAGGAAATTATTTTAACCTCAGGTCTTATCCATAAAACGTTTGGTCTTACTGGTAGCCTGCGCCGTTAACGGATCATCCGGCCAGTAATGTTTTTTGTATTTGCCACACAATTCTTTCTTCACTTCAAAATAGGCGTTTTTCCAGAAACTGGCGAGATCCTGCGTCACCTGCATTGGCTGGTAACCCGGCGATAACAAATGAATCAGCAAATTAAACTGACCATTCATAATTGCCGGCGTTTGTTTCTGTCCAAATAATTCCTGCAAGCGCACCGCCAATACCGGTACTTGCGGATCTGAATAATCGATTGCAATTCGAGAACCACTGGGCACGCTGATATGCGTCGGCGCCAGTTCGTCCAGTAGCTTCTGTTGTTGCCAGGGAATGCCTGCCGATAAAATATTCAACAGATTCAATGATTGCAGTTTTTTGATACTGTTTTGGCCGGTGAGATGCGGCAGCAACCACTCATCCAGATGCTGCAACAAATAATCATCATCCATGTCGGGCAAGTCGAGTTGCGCCAGCATATGCGCCAGTGCGGGATTGCTTTGCTTTTGTATATTGATAAATTGAATGCGTTGCTTAAATGCCAGCGCTTCCTTGCTCCATGGCAGGCACGACAATCCGGTTTGTTTAACACCTTCCAGTAATGCCCGATGTATAGACTCCTGCGTGGCAGATTCATCCACTCGTTCTTCCAGTATCAATGCACCCAGTTTAATCACCTTACTGGCTTCAACACGCTGGATTTGGGCATTCCAGATAACATGACTGACTTTTTCGATATGTTCGGAAAAATAGTCTTCCAGTTGTTGCAATGCAATATCCGCCGCCCTGAATATTCTGGCTTCGCGTTGTGCACCATCCAGATCAGCAACCACTATGTATTCCGCACCGACCAGCTCATCATATTGATCCAGAATCGCGCCCTTGCCGTTGCTCAACAAATAGCGATGATCTTTGGTGTGGCGGCTTTGGGCGATGCGATCCGGGTAGGCAAAAGCCAGCATAACGCCTGTAGTCAGTGTGTCAGTTGATTTTTTATTGAGCTGTTTAATTTTTTGATAAAACTGATCGGCCGTTTTTGTCACCAGCTGACATTGCCATTTATCCACAGCACCGTCATTGATGGCCGTATTTTTTAAGTTGCGCAACAAATCCAGCCGTTTTTGCATATCTGTTGCACGGCTGGCATCACCCCGGAATATATCGCGCTCGGTTAACAGGGCTGCCAGTAAACACGCATCATAAGCATGTCCATATTGTGCAGCCATCACCATCATATGCGCCAAACGTGGATGCGCTCCTACGTCCAGCAATTGTTTGCCATGCGTTGAGATGCGCCCATCTTCATTAATGGCTTCCAGCTCGTGCAATAATTCTCTGGCCTGCGCAACTGAACCTTCATTGGGCACATCCAGCCAGTGCAATTCTTTCACATCGGTAACGCCCCAGTTCGCCAGTTCCAGTACCAGTGGGGCCAGATCGCTGATCAGAATTTCGGCGCTATTGTGCCGCGCCATTTTTTTGTGCTGGCTCTCGGTCCACAGGCGATAACATTTACCGGCACTCAAGCGTCCGGCACGGCCGCTTCGTTGATCCGCCGAATCCTGCGATATAAAAACCGTTTCGATGCGATTCATACCAGAGCCGGGATTAAACCGTGACTCACGCTGCAAGCCGGAATCAATCACTACCGTGATGCCTTCAATCGTTAAACTGGTTTCGGCAATATTGGTGGCCAGCACGATTTTTCGGTTACCGGATTCACAGGGCAATATCGCCCTGTCCTGTTGTGCTTTGGTTAAATCGCCATACAAGGGTGCAATCATAACCTGATGTTGTTTTTGCTCTGACAACCAGCCCTGTAATTTTGTTTCGACCTGTTTGATTTCACGCACACCCGGCAAAAACACCAGCACATTGCCCTGCTCTTCAGTGATGACCCTGGCCAGTAATTGCATCACGCTGTCTGCTAATTTGCAACGATCCGGCATCACCGCACTGGATGGTAAATAAATATTCTGAACCGGGTAACTGCGGCCTTCACTGATAATAACCGGTGCCTGCTCCAGTAATCCGGCTATGGCTTCGGTATTCAATGTGGCGGACATAATGAGTACTTTTAAATCCGGCCGCAGTAATTCCTGTGATTGCAAACAAAAGGCCAGTGATAAATCGGCGTGCAAATTACGTTCGTGAAATTCATCAAATATCACCAGCGCCACATCGGCGAGTTCCGGATCACTTTGCAACAAACGCGTGAGTATGCCCTCGGTTACCACCAGAATTCTGGTTTGCCTGCCAAAACAACGATCGGCGCGAATCATGTAGCCCACCGTGTTACCCACTTCCTCACCCAGTAAAAACGCCATGCGGCTGGCGGCATTGCGCGCGGCCAGACGCCGGGGTTCGAGCATGATTATTTTTTTGTTCGCCAGCCAGGGCTGGTCAAGCAGGGAAATCGGCACAGCCGTGGTTTTACCGGCACCAGGTGGCGCCTGTAAAACCAGACGGTGATGCGCCAGCAAGGCTTGTTGAATATCAGGGATGACCTGGGTAACGGGCAGATTTAGCATGAAGACATATTACCAAATGTCACAAGTACAAACTTGATTAACATCTGAATTGCATCTTTGTAGTGATGTGCAGAAACAATTTATGTCCGCGACAGTAACATGAGCGGATTGCACTTTTGCCAGACTGTCGCGGGCATAGCCCGCTCCTGCAATTCCGATTTGGTGTTACTCGCATGAATAACAATAAGTCCGGTACCCTGACGCTTACAGCAACGACTTTAATTGTGCCCGCAATTCGGCCATTTCCTCTTCCAGCCTGACCACTCTTTGTTCCAGATCAGACACGTTGCTGCGTTCGGCATGAGCTGTGGACGCGGCCTTGCTGGCATGCGCCTCGACATCAACGGGGCCGCAGAATAAATGCATATACTCCGAGTCCTTGCGGCCGGGTGTGCGTGGTAATTGCACAATCAAGGGATCACTTTTCAGTTTGTTCAGACTGTTAATGGCGTCCACCACGGCGGCGTTGTCCTCAAAGGTGTGCAGGCGTTCACTGCGCGCCCGGAGTTCACCGGGTGTTTGCGGGCCACGCAGTAAAAGCAGACAGACTATGGCGAACTGGGGTTCATCAAATTGCAATTCACCCAGCGCGGTATTGCAAAAACGTTGCTTGTACTTTTCGACACCACTCTTGAAATTCTCTTCAATTTGCACCAGATGTTTATCGCGAAGATCCCGGGCCGTATGTTGCACTACACCCTTATCCAGCGACATCACCGGATCACGGCCGGATTTTTGATTGCAGGCATTGGTTAATGCATTGAGTGTCAGGGGATATTGATCAGGCGTGTTGATGGATTTTTCCATCAGGCAACCGATGACGCGGGCTTCGTTGGCAGTTAATATCGGTAACACAGACGGGTCTCACTAGAATTATCAGGTATGACAACGATACCAGAGTCAGGTCTGAATGGCACTTACTTAAAAGTGTGGGAACGGGCCATGCCCGCGACATAACGATAAAAGAATGAATTCGCAAATAAACGCTGCTACAGACAAAAGCATTTACTCTTTTGCGTTTATTTGCAGACTTGAGCTTT
>JACPVK010000208.1 GCA_016191795.1 Gammaproteobacteria bacterium | reverse complement strand
TCGGCTTGGTTCGACCAGCATTCAAAATAGCAGGTAGCATTTCAACTCTACTACCTCGACTTCAAATCGCATCATTAATCTTAATGAACTCATCAAGAATAGTATTTTTTAAAAATAAAAAAAATCAAATAAGGTACACATGATATTTCGCACCCGCATAACCATAACAACGTATTGTAATGATCTGTCTCGCTAATTGATTGAATCCGGATATAGCTAGTTTTTTTATATTACGATGCAAACAAAAAAAGCACCATGCTAATCTTCTTCAAAGTGACTTAGATTTAAATTCATAGAACACCTTAAAGCGAACATATGAACAGCGATGATTAAAATCAATTCATACGTATAAACCAGTGACGGCAAATAAAAATTAATTTAACTATGCGCTTGCATATTCATAATTCATCATGTATAAATTCGCCCATGAGAAACACGAACCCCGCTATTTTTACGTTACATCCATTATGCATTGCAAATCCAGTGCAAGGGCTCTCCTGTGCCCGTGTGAACGGTAGCGTAAAACGGATAAGTGTTCGTGTTGATGAGAAATTAATGACATAGTCTCCTGCATTTTTCCGGAGGCATGTTACTAGCAGCCTCCGGAGTAGTTCAAAAACCCGGTAGCAGTGCTAACCGGGTTTTTTTGTGCCTGTGAGACTTATAGGCGCAGGTTATTTTTTAATTTAATCAGATATTTAACGAGAATTTTATGCAACCAGAGCAGACAACCAGGCAACTACCCGGAGCAACGCTTAATGCGTCGCTCATGGATCATTGCGCCTTGAATAAGCCACGCCTGCATACGGGTGACAAAAATATACCCGCATTGCGCATTGACGGTATTGATGCGCAAGAAAATCGCTTTATGACGTAGGTCTTTCGTAACAACGGAGGGCCTTCATCAAAACGAAGCCTTCCGATAAAGAGCTAAAACCTCGGTCGGCTTCGCCACCGGGGTTTTTTTCGCCCGGACTAATCGGCCGCAGAGCCATGATGTTTTACAAACTGGATATGTATTAATTGTTTTTAAACCTGGCGGACGGCTTTGTCCTGAAAAAGACAAAGCCGTGGCATTGATGGCGTATCTTCAATGTTTTTTCACAATGAAACCGCGATTTTTTGCGGGTATAGCACAGTGGTCGTGCGCAGCCGTGCCATGGCTGAGATTTGAGTTCGATTCTCAATACTCGCTCCATTCATTATTAACTTCGGAGGTATTTATCATGCGCAATTTAAAATCAAATAATGATCAAACTCGATTTGAAATGCTTGTTGCGTCGATGAATATCCCGCAGCAACGTAAAACCTGCAAACCGGAAAATGTTCGCTGGTTTTTGCGTAACGGTGCGATTTTAAATATGTCGCATAAAAATATTCATGCAGCCTGTGCTTTAGCGCAAAAGCTTGCGTGAATCGAGTGGAGAGACTGGGCATTCGTCGCCTCGGAGGCAGTAAATCACTCGCCTCCGCCTCTCTCCACTCATTATTGCCGGATGGCAGAGCGGTAATGCAGCGCACTGTTAATGCGCCGTCGCAAGACACACTGGTTCGAATCCAGTTTCGGCAGCCAATTTCAACAATGGGGTTGTAGCTCAACAGGGAGAGCATCTGCTTTGCATGCAGCGTGTTGTGAGTTCGACTCTCACCAACTCCACCATTTTTATGTCCCGTCGCAACAGCGGCGAATTGGCACACGTGGCTGAATGGCGAAGTGTCTGTCTGCAAAACAGAATCATGCGGGTTCAACTCCTGTCGTGTGCTCCAGTCGTTGCATCGGTAGCTCAGCAGGTAGAGCGCCGGCCTGAAGAGCCGGTTGCCCTGGTTCGATTCCAGGCTGATGCACCAGTTTTAATGCGAGATGGTTGTTGGCTACCACGCGGGTTTCATAAGCCTGCTCACGTCCGTTCGATTCGGGCTCTCGCATCCAGCTTTATTGGCCCTGTAACTCAATTGGAAGAGTGTCGGATTGTCTATCCGAAAGTTACGAGTTCGAATCTCGTCAGGGTCGCCATTTTGTTGTCTCGATAGCTCAACTGGTAGAGCTCGCGATCGATAATCGCGCGGTCAGATGTTCGAATCATCTTCGAGACACCATCAATAACTGGGTGTAGCTCAGCTTGATAAGAGTACTCCGCCTGGAACGGAGAGGCCGCAGGTTTAAATCCTGCCACCCAGACCATTTTCCGGGCCATTTTCCGGGCCAATAATCACCTGGCCAATTCAATAACTCTCAGGAGAAATTTATGAGAAAGATAAAACCAGTATCGAATTACCAACGTAATGGACTGCACGACCATCCGCTATTACGCAAGTGCGAAGCACATGTGAAAACGCACAAACGTAAACGCGCAAATGAAAAAGTAAATTTTAAACGGGAGTATGTTGATCAAAGTGCAAGTAACGTTGTTTTTTGATGAACATATTTGTAGGTGTAGCGTACTGGTTCACTGCTTACCATTTAAATTTAAAATTATGCTTTATTTCCCACTACCTGCTCCGCTCCTTAAGCATTAGCGGTGATGCAGCTGCCTTGTAAGCAGCAGAAGACCGTTCAAGCCGGTCAAGGAGCTCCCGTTATTTCCGCTTATGGTGGTATTAGTTCAGTGGCAGAACCTCGCGCTGTGAACGCGAAGGCCAGGGTTCGATTCCCGATATCACCCCAAACAATGTCCCCATTGTCTAGTGGCTAACACTATAAGATCCCTCGTCATTCCCGAATGCTTATGTCGGGAATCTCAGCATTAATTCGAGGAGATTTCCGACAAATGCATTCGGGAATGACAGATGTAATGTATGTTTACGAATTAAAACATACCTATTAAAAATTAACGGGTCGTTCGTCTAATGGCATGACACCGGACTTTTAATCCGGCGCGAATTTTTGCATTGAGTGTTCGAATCACTCACGACCCACCATGTCCCTGTAGCTCAACTGGACAAGAGCGCCGGATTTCGACTCCGAAGGTTGCGGGTTCAACTCCTGCCGGGGATGCCAATTCAGGCCAGTAGCATAGTGGTGATGCACTCGACTCATAATCGATAGATACGTGGTTCGATTCCACTCTGGCCTACCATTTCAATATATTCACTAACTAAAAATTTACGGAGGAGTAAATCATGAGCAATCGTAACTATGAGGTGTTTGAACACCAGGGCACACCGATTAAATCCTGGACGCGTGGTGTGGCGTTCGAAGAAGCAGCCAAAGAACAATTACGTAACATTGCAGCCCTGCCCTTTATTCATAAATGGATAGCCGTGATGCCGGATGTGCATTTGGGTAAAGGCGCAACCATTGGCAGCGTTGTACCAACTGTTGGGGCCGTGATTCCTGCTGCAGTAGGTGTCGACATTGGTTGCGGCATGATGGCGGTTAAAACCAGTTTGAATGCCATGCAATTACCTGACAGCCTGGCCGCATTACGTACAGCGATTGAACATGCTGTACCGCATGGTCGATCTGCACAACGCGGTATGCGTGATAAAGGCGCCTGGAAGAACCTGCCGGATGATGTCGCCAATGCCTGGTTACCCCTGGCAACACAATTTGATGTCCTGCAGCACAAACATCCTGTGTTAAAGAACACCAACAACGTAAATCACTTAGGCACTTTGGGTACAGGCAATCACTTCATTGAAGTGTGTCTGGATGAGCACAATGCGGTGTGGATTATGCTGCACAGTGGTTCACGCGGAGTTGGTAACAAAATCGGCACACACTTTATTGAATTGGCCAAAAAAGATATGGAGCGCTGGATGATTCAATTACCCGACAGGGATTTGGCGTATCTCGCTGAAGGTTCAGAACATTTTACTGATTATGTGGAAGCAGTTGAATGGGCTCAACATTATGCACAAACCAATCGTGAAGTGATGATGGCGCGTGTCATCAGGGCCGTGCGTACTGTATTGGGTTTGCCATTTGATGCTTCATTAGAAGCCGTGAACTGCCATCACAATTACATTTCGCGTGAACATCACTACGGCAAGGATGTGATCGTGACGCGTAAAGGCGCAGTACGTGCTCGTTTAGGTGAGATGGGCATTATTCCAGGTTCTATGGGCGCCAAATCGTTCATCGTTCGCGGTCTTGGCAATGCAGAAAGTTTTTGCAGCTGCAGCCACGGTGCCGGCCGCGTGATGTCACGCACACAGGCCAAACGCGAAGTGAGTCTGGATGAACATATCCAGGCAACTCAAGGCGTGGAATGTCGTAAGGACAAAGATGTGATCGACGAAACACCCAGGGCCTATAAACCGATTGAGAAGGTCATGGCCGCACAAAACGACCTGGTTGAGATTGTGTACACGCTTAAACAGATTGTGTGTGTAAAAGGATAACTTTTTAGTAACTAAATAGAGGAGGTGCAGCAAACAGTACATTAATCAATAAAACGTTTTTCTCATATAGCAAACATATCGGTCGACAGGTGTGTTTGCTTTTTTATTGCCCGCGTAGCCCAACTGGCAGAGGCGTCCGGCTTAGACCCGGATCAGTGTAAGTTCGAATCTTGCCGCGGGTACCAAACATTATTTTCATTGCGCCGTTAGCCCAATGGGTAGAGGCACCAGTATTAAAAACTTGTCAGTGGGCGTTCGAATCGCTCTCGGTCATCACTGCCGTGTAGCTCAGCGAAAGAGCAGCGCCCTTACAAGGCGACGGTCGCAAGTTTGATCCTTGCCACGTCAACCACTTTTATTATTCGCTGCTGGTGTAACGGCAACACACCGGTCTTTGACACCGGCATTGAAGGTTCAAATCCTTCGCGGCGAGCCAAATCAAACCCTGGTAGTTTAAACGGATTAAAACAACAGACTTCTACTCTGTACGATGCAGGTTCGACTCCTGCCCAGGGTACCAGTTCAGGGTGCCAGTTAATACCTATCCATTTATTTACTTCCCATTAACCAAGGAGCAGTTGTGTCTAATAACAATCAATATATTCTGGCACTTGATGTCGGCGGCCGGCCTTACGAATGGCTGCTATGGCAGGAAGCCGTCACACTCTATGCGCGTGATGAAATTGCCTGGGAGGCCGGCGATACAAAAATCATAGTGCGCGGAGGCATCAGCCATAAAACCGGCGTTCAAAGTGAAATACACCTTAACTCCATTGTTGCTGTAAGAGGCGCCAATATTGCCAACAAAAAAAGGGTTCCATCACTTACTAACCGTGCATTGTTTGTACGTGACGGCCATGTTTGTATGTATTGTGGCGAACAGTTTCAAACCAGCTTACTGACGCGCGATCACATTATGCCCAAAGCACAGGGCGGCGCTGATAAATGGGATAACGTGATTACCGCCTGCAAGCACTGCAACAATAAAAAAGGAAACCGTACACCGCATGCCGCCGGCATGCCACTGCTCGCCATACCTTATGTGCCCAATCGCGCGGAATATTTGCTGCTAAAAAATCGCAATATACTGGTGGATCAGATGTTGTTTCTGAAGCACCATGTGCCGAGTTGCCGTAGAGTCATGTAACAGCATAAGAATTCGTTATCTTGCGTCGCCTACTTAAATGCAGCTGACAGGGCGACGCAGGAAGCCGAAGTTGTCATCTAGACTTATACTCTGTATCCAACAAGTAGCACTATATCTTCTAGCAAAATTCGCTGCTGGGCATTAGGCGCATTGCCCTGTGAGGGATGTGCCACCAGAGAAATCTCCCACTGCGTATCTTGTGCTTCAATCAAGACTGGCACAGTTACTATGTCACCACCCAGCTCATTAACTCGCCAATTACCTATGCTTGAATCTGACGGAAAACCCAGAGTGGTAGAAGGAGACGCGCCTGCAGCCACCCTCTTAAGCAATAATCCAAATGACTGCAGATTGCTGTTTGCATTAACCGAATCACGCACACGCGCCAGTGCATTGAAGCGAATAATCGCCAGTGTTGCTCTGGCTGCAAAATACGGGAAACGTGCCTGGTTAATCGTTATAACAGTCTTGCCGTCAACTCCGGATCTTAACTGATTCCATTCGCCAGGATATTGTTGCCGCAAGCTTAACAGCTGTACCAGACCCGCCTCGTTCTCGGCTAGTTGACGCATTGCGTTCAGTCGTGATTGCAACACAGCCCTGGCGGCATCCGCCAACACTTCGCCACCGTCACGTGCGGTATAGCGAACATGAAGAATGACATCGCTGATGGTTTCGTAATCGAAGTGCGGAAAATTATCCGGCAACTGCAAACGCCAATCACTGATGGCACCAGCACCCTCAAACGGCAGGTAACGCTCATCGCGCAGGTTGGCCTCAAACAAACCACTATCATTCTGCCCACTGCTGGTCACAATCGACTGGATTGCCCCCACATTATCAGTGAAACGCACATCGTCAATCTGTCGTTCATAATTGTTCGAAAGCAGCATATTACTGTGGCGTACCGAACTGTTTAGTAACGTCAAGGTACAATGAACGCCACTATAGGGCCCGGTTACACACGGAATAGTTACACTGACCGATTTAATGCGACGCAAATAATGGCCAGGGTGATCTAGATCAAACAACACTTCCGGGAGGCTTATAAAACAGGATTTCTCGCTCTTGAGTCTGATCAAAGCCATTGCGTCAAGAGCAACCAGAGAAACATGCCGGGTGATCTCATGTTCACGCCGATTCTGATCCAGATAAGCAACATCCATGCGTTTGAGATCGTAATACAAACGCTCACCACAGAGCAGACCCTTTTTTAAACTATCCCAGTAACCAAACTGGACATAACTGGAATCCACTAACCCCAGCTCAAAGCGATACGCGCGCTCTGCCCGTTTGGCAACATCGTACGCAAGTTTGTAACTCTGAAAATACACCGCAGACAACTGCCCCACCATCCAGTTATATAATTCTCGATTGGTGAATTTACTACGCATAAAGGAATCCACTTCCCGCGCATTCTCAGTTTGCAGATCATGATTTTCCAACTCATGCTCGGCAATGGCCAGTCGAATTTCGGCGGCCGCGATTTGCTTTTCCACCTGTTTTAGTTCTTTGGTTGCCAGGTCGGCCTGGTGGGTCCAGTCTTCCTGACGC
The DNA here is from genome assembly GCA_016191795.1 of Gammaproteobacteria bacterium. Taxonomy (GTDB): domain Bacteria; phylum Pseudomonadota; class Gammaproteobacteria; order SZUA-229; family SZUA-229; genus JACPVK01. The sequence continues at coordinate 149 of JACPVK010000208.1, read as the reverse complement.
CGCTGATAACCGCCTAGCGTTGCACTCATCGCCCCCATAGTGTTCATCATAGAAGCCGCAATGCCAGCGGCACTGCCGAAAGCCTGCACTGAACTGCCTATATTGCCACCGCCATACGTGACTCCGATTGTCACTGGCGAACCGGCTTT
>JACPVK010000203.1 GCA_016191795.1 Gammaproteobacteria bacterium | reverse complement strand
CTTTAGGCGCACGCTTATTTTCAAATTGTTCTCTCATCATTTATTGCGCGAAACTGCAGCTGAGAATCCTGATTGCTCACTGAAATTTCTGCTGATTTTGAAAATCCTTTTTTTTCGCCTGACTCGCCAGCGGGAGAAAAAGATATTCTCTGTGCGTGATAAACATTCGGCTAAATAAAGACGGCGGGTTACGCTACGCTAACCCACCCTACGAAACAACGAAACTACGAAACCACCACCATCTGTGGCGGCGTACCGCTTACATGGATGTAAGCGGTACGGGTTTGACGAGTTATTCGGCGCTTCCCTGGATGATACAAGACATAATTTTAAATAAGCCCGAATTTGAATTCAGGCAGATCCAGGTCGTTTATCTTTATTAAAGATATAAATAAATATAAAAATTATAAGTATCCACCAGGCTGGTTCCGATGTCTTTCGTTCTTCCTCGAATTCCAATGCACTGTGATTGCCTGAAGATTGATCTTCTTTACGCTCAAGTATTTTCCATTGAGAATCGCTTTCCACAACAATAAGTGCAGTGGATGGTAATAGCAGGCCTTTGTCACGGCTGGCAGCAAGAAATGTATTACGTTGATCTTCAAATAGCGATGGTTGCAGGTTAACTGATATCCACTTGCTCCATACTGTTGCGAAATTGGCCCATTTTTCATTCCTGACATCAAGGCTCTTCAGGGTTGTTACAGGTTCAAAATGCTTTTTTCTCGAATTGTAGATAGAAAGCGTATCCGTAGAGATAAAATCGACAATAGAAGCGGTATCAGATGGCAATATATGAATCTGATCGTTTTTCCTGATGGCCACTATGGATGCCGGCTTATCAATAATCTCAGCCGCTACTGGATTGCCCGTTTCAAGTGAATAACTTTTTAAAATCTCATTCTGACTAACATATAAAAGGCCGCTATCAGGTATCAGCCTGTGCCATTTCTGAATATCGAGTGGCGCATCAGATTTTGTTTCTTTATTGAGTATGACTAAAAATACAGGTGTGAGATTCAGGTTGTTCTCGTCAAGCTGGAACTTTATACGTTGCATTTCATTCGCAACTGCCCGATCCAGCCAAAATCCACTGACTTGAGGAAGCTTGATATTTTCGATCACCTTGATCATGTCATCCTGACTGGATAAATTGACTAAGTGATCCGGGTTGTCTTGCGCAGTACTGATATTTGCTGCCGTTATCCTGGCCTGATGAATCCCAAGCTTTTGGCCAACAGATCGGATTTCATTGCTATAACTGGCAGAAGATCGCTTTTCTCCTGCTGAGAAATCCAGAATAACGTGTAGATAGGGTGTTCGCCTCCATGCAAAAGCCGAGGTATCGATCACATCTTTTCCATTCGTACTTACGATCACATGCTTATTTGTGTTTTTGTTGAGGTCGACTACGGTATTTCCAATAGTTAAATTTGCGTTTATTCCAGGATGGTAAAGCAAATCAAATTCTACTTCACGAATACCGTTGGCCGGGAATGGATAAACACGTAATTGAAGTGTTGTTGGCGAGGTGTAATACAGAATAGCCGGATCTTGCCTTACTTCGGTGATTTTCTGAAATACCCACAAAGCTGTCTTTTTATCAAATATTTGTCCATTGACCCATTCATCGCCAATTTTCAGGCGCATGCCGGTAATAAAGATTCCCTCAGGAATCACCAGGCTTTCCTGATATAGCGTGTTCGTATCTGCCGACTTGTTTTTGAGCGTAAGCCGCACAGTCCTGCCAGCCGGATCTTTTGTTGAAAATTGCTTGATGTGTTCAATATCAACATCTGATTTCGGCGCGATGGAGGTGCCATTGAAGCGCCTGAATTTCCTGTCAGGCGCCATAAAATCGACATTAAAGTGCGGCAGAGATTTATTGGTTAACCATTGATAGGTCTGCGCTATTTTTGTATCTGGCAACACCATATCGCCAAATACAATGGCGTTATAAAACCCTGAGATATAGGGCATTTGTATATCTGACTTTCTGTCACGCAGTTGCACCAGGGTTTTCGCTGCTCGGTGAATATCGGAAGTTGACAGTGGTTCACCAGCGAAATCATGTGCGTAGAAGTAATCCAGGGTTTTGTTCAGGGCAGCTCTATCAAGAGTTGCTTCAGCAACAAAATAGCCAGGTAAAACCATCAAACCCACAATCGTAATGACAATAGTTTTGATTTTGCCTTGTTCGGAAGAAAGCAAATGGAATTCACGCAGAGTGACTCGAAACTGAAATAGACCCAGGATCAGCGGTGTTAACATTAAGAACCCCATGCCTACAGCAATGATTGCCAACAGAGACAGGGGTAAAAACGGAAGAAAAACCAGAAAGAAGTAGATAATAAACGGCAAGCTCAAACAACGTAGAAAATATTTGGCCGCCAGATAACGAGTGTTACCGGGCTTAAGCAGAAGAATCAGACCATTCAATAGCGTCAATACATAAACACTGGTTGCCTGAAAATCTACGGGGAACGGAATTGAGCGGTTTAAGTACAGCCCTGCGAACGGCGCTGCCAGACCAAGTAACACGGCAGCAATATAGTGTTTTTCCACCATGTGGGTGGAGAAGTCCCTGTGCAGCAGATTATCAAAGGCGTTGATAATGGCTGCCAAAAAGATAGTGACACAGGCTGCAGAAATAATGATCCAGCCGATGACAGATACCTGGTTAAACCAAACCGGTTGCATCAATGTTGTTATTAAATACCATATCAAAGGCACACCAATGGTTAGACCAAATGTTAATGCACGGCTTTTTGTCTTCCCCATTCCTGCAAATAATGCCTTGGTAAACACATAAAGCGCCATGAATGCGCCAGGCATCATCAATGTAATATTCCAGCGTGCGATGTTACCCTCACTGACTATCCAGGGCTGGATCGTCCCGGGAATGACATCATCAATCGTATTTAAAAACAGGATCATATAACCGGCCTGGGCAATAATTCCGATTAACCCAATGCGTGCGCCGACTGATAACCTGCCTTGTCGGAAAAACCAGTAAAATATGACTGTCCCGACAATAATCAAAACCTCATATATCAACAAAACCAATGCGGCATTAATTTGTTGCTGAGCTACCTCACCGCTGATCAAATGCCATGATCGAAAGTTCAGAAACAGCAACAGGCATTGTGGTACGAAAATCAGCCACAATAGAGATTGAAGTACCGTGCTCTTAGAAGACTGGACTGTGCTTTCCATCAGATATTTTTTTCCCTGTTCGATCAATAAGCGAGGCTATTAGTAGTAAACAGCCTAGAAATGTTACTGTCCCGGTGAATACATGGATGGCTTCACCAAAGGCATCAGCATTGATATGTACAAGTACCCGATGTACATAAATTGAGGATAAAACACGCATGGCATTCGCAATAATTGTAATTGGGTAGGCCAGAAACAGCCACATGAAAGACGTTTTATGCTTTATCATCGAATAGATCAGGTATGCACATAGCAGACAGAAGAATGTTGTGCCGCTACAGGTCTCACCCAAAACAAATCTGGTTTGGCCGAAGTTATATATCCATTCCGAGTTGATGTAGTCTCCAAAGCCATAAAAAGCACTTACAATTTCACCCGTTGGATAGATAAACAGGGATTTAAGTTGTGGAACTTGTTGAAATACCGTTCTGCCGACCAGGTATGACAATAACAGGAGGCCGACAGGAATAAGCAGTTTGATTCTCTGATCTGTTTGCATTAGTTATTATTTTTTTAGTCTGCGCCTTGGTCGAAACTGTATTGTTTAATTTGCTCGCTGCATCTCAACAGCAGTTGTCTTCGCCAACCGCGTAGTCGGCTGAATCTGCGGCGGCACGCCACCTTCATGAATTATGCGCCACACGCCATCATTTTCTTTTTGCCAGTACTGACGCTTCCAGGTCTGGCTGGAAAAATTATTGCTGCTGTATTCCTGTAAATACGTCGCCACCATCACCTGTTCATTGGGATGCATTAACAAGCTCACATATTTCACATTCACATCAATAAACGTTTTGCCTTGCGCCACCCGTTGTTTGTATTCACTCCATTGACGAAAATTCTTTTTGCCATCGTTAAAATCGGGTGAATAATGTTGTAAATAATTTTCGGTATTCAAACTGCGCCAATCAGCCAGCCATTGATCAAACATGGCATTTGAGGTTTGTTGATGTGCTTGCCATTGCGCTATGTCCAGCCATTCAATGCCGTTACCGATAATCACCGGCGTCTGACCCAGTGCAATATATTGGCCGACTGACAACAAATCTTTATTGGGTAACACCACACAACCTTCGGATGCCAGCGGCGGACGATTGTAGGTACCACTGTCAGTGCCGTGCAGCCAGATGCCGTGACCGGTGCGGCCATGGCGTTCATCCCAGACATTGGGATAATTCAACGGGTAGGCTGCCACACCATACTTGTCATCGAGTTCGGAGCCCGGCATATACGATTGCACAAAATACACACCCAGTGGCGTGCGCAAATCACCCGATCTGGTTTTTTCGGCACCGGCGCGGCCCATGGAAACAAAGTAATCGGCAATGCGTTGCGGTTGTCCCGCTTTATTGGCGAACACATATAAACGCGATTGTTTGAGATCCACCACGATGGCGTGCTGATAATTTTCGTCCAGCTTGCCCAGTGCTGCCGGAATTTTATCCGCTGTTACATCAGCGCCGCTGGCTTGCCAGCGTAACTGTATTTCGCTGAGTAGGCTTTTTAATTCATCGGATTGCGCCATGCCCATACCAGGCTGCTGCAAGGGACGTGATTTGGCCTTGAGTACATCGGCATAAAGTAAATTGGCGGCGCGGAACTGTGGTTCGCTGGCGAGTAAAGATTGCAGTTGTGATTCGGCCTGTTGCATCTGGCCTTGCTGAACGGATTGCAATGCAGCCAGCAAACGCTGCTCGGGATGTTCTGCATAAGCCATCAGCGGTAACAACAAACCAACGATAATAAAGAACAAACCTTGGAACATGAAATAACCTTAATATGTCAGGAATCCGTCGTAACGCGCACCTGAAATTAACTTCACAGTATTGAGACAAGCCTACCTTTGCGCTATGACTCGCTCCGCCAGGATTCGCCAGCCAGTGCCTTCCAGCGTTAGCACCAGTTGTTTGACGGTACGGTCACTATAGGTACTGGAAGTATAGCTCTGTATAAATTCGGCAACGGCCTGTTGCTGACTGATATCGATATAAACATGCAAATCCTGCACGTCCACTTTGGTGTTACTGGCGGTTTGCAGGCGCAGGCGCCGGGAATCTGCCCACTGCTCGAAGCTTTTACCCTCATCCGGCCTGAAACGTTGCGAATAAGCCATGAGGTAGTTTTTGACCGAGCCTGTTGACCAGGCTTGCGCCCAGTTGTTCACAAACGCTTCGACTGTAATAACCGTATCCGGGCTAACAACTTTATGGTTAGCCGCTGGAGGGGTGATCACAGCCGGCGCAACCACCACCGGCGGTGTTTGAACGGCCGGTATTGCCGCGGGTAAATCCAGGGTGCTGATTAAATCCAGCGTCGGTGGTGGCACCACACTTTTTTGACTCAATGCCTTGCTGTAGGCCTGCGCCGCCAGGTAATCATACAAACGTTGACGGTTGGTTTGCGCCACACTAAAACTGTTGCGGCTCACCACAGCCGCATCCAGTGCCTGCTGCGCTTCGGTAATTTTGCCCAGATTAATCAGGCTCACCGCCAGATTATTTTTCGGCTCCGGCCATTGCGGATTGCGGCTGGCGAGCTGGGCATATAAATCTGCAGCCTGTTGCCACTGGCCCTGCTTGCTTAAGTTAAGTGCGCGATTAAAAACATCACGATCATCTGCCATCACAGATTGTGATGACAGAATCAACAAAATAAAAAATACGAAAAGTTTCAACCGGGTCATTATTGTGAGCTGTGCAAATCAATCCCCGCCAGATTGGTTTGTTTGCGATTTTGTTTGGCGTTGTCGGAACGCACATCATCCAGATGTTTGAGGTAATCAGCATTCACATCTTTGGTGATGTACTCACCGTCAAAACATGAACAATCAAAATGATTAATTTTCTTGTTACCGCGCTGCACAGCAGCAATCAAATCATCCAGATCCTGATACAACAGCCAGTCGGCACCAATCACCTGGGCAATTTCTTCCACACTACGACGATCCGCCACAAATTCACGCGGGGAAGGCATATCAATTCCATAAACATTGGGATAACGCACCGGCGGTGCGGCGGATG
>JACPVK010000202.1 GCA_016191795.1 Gammaproteobacteria bacterium | reverse complement strand
TGAATGATTTAACACATGCCAAACACGAAGCGCAGCACATCGGTTACCCGGTGATGTTAAAAAGCACCGCCGGCGGTGGCGGCATTGGCATGCAATTATGCTGGGACGAAAAAGAACTGGTAGATGCCTTTGCAACGGTAGAGCGCCTGGCGCGCAATAATTTTAGCCAGGGCGGTATTTTTCTCGAAAAATATGTCGAGATTGCACGCCACATCGAAGTACAGATTTTTGGTGATGGCCACGGCAATGTGGTGACACTGGGTGAACGTGATTGCTCGGTGCAACGCCGCAATCAAAAAGTGATTGAAGAAACCCCGGCACCGGGCCTGAGTGATGCCTTACGCAAAGAACTGGCTGATGCCGCACGTAAACTCGGGCTGGCAGTTAACTATCGCTCGGCCGGCACCGTGGAATTTGTTTACGATGTGCAAAGCAGCTAATTTTATTTTCTGGAAGTGAATACGCGTTTGCAGGTGGAACACGGTGTCACCGAAGAAGTGAACGGTGTTGATCTGGTGGAATGGATGATTCGTGTGGCCGCCAATGAAGCACCGGATCTTGCCGGCTTTAAACATGCACCGCGTGGCCATGCCATACAGGTGCGGTTATACGCCGAAGATCCCAGCAAAAATTTTCAACCGGCCAGCGGCTTGTTGACGCAGGTTATTTTTCCGCAAGCTGTGCGCGTAGACACCTGGGTTAAAACCGGCAGCGAAGTGTCGGCGTATTACGACCCCATGATCGCCAAAATTATTGCCTATGGCAGTTCGCGTGAAGATGCTTTGCAAAAACTGGAAGCCGCACTGGCGCAAACCGAAGTGCACGGCTTTGAAACCAATCTTGCGTATTTGCGTGAAATTCTCGCCGGTGATGTGTATCGCAGTGGCACACAATACACACGCTATTTATCGCATTTTGATTTCAAACCTTTAACAATCGATGTGTTACAACCCGGCACCCAAAGCACGATACAGGATTGGCCGGGTCGCAGCGGTTACTGGAATATCGGTGTGCCACCTTCCGGCCCTATGGATAATCTTGCATTTCGATTTGCCAATCGCATTGTGGGTAATCCCGAAGGCATGGCCGCACTGGAATTAACTGTCACCGGCCCGACTTTAAAATTTAATACCGATACCATCATGGCACTCACCGGCGCACACATGAAAGCCGAACTCGACGGCGTCGCCATCACTTACTGGCAACCGGTAGTTGCTCGCACCGGTAGCGTACTGAAACTGCGCGGTATTCAGGGTGCCGGTAATCGCACGTATCTCGCCGTGCAAGGTGGATTCGATGTGCCGCAGTATATGGGCAGTGCCGCCACGTTTACACTTGGCCAGTTTGGTGGACACGGTGGCCGGCCGTTGCGCGTAGGTGATGTATTACGCCTGCATCCCAGCACAGCCAATATCGCCGCGTGCACAGCCGTACCGGCGGAATTAATTCCAGCTTATGGCACACACTGGAACATAGCCGTGATGTACGGCCCGCATGGTGCACCGGATTTTTTTACCGACCACGACATCAAAACTTTTTTCAGCAACCCGTGGGAAGTGCATTACAACTCCAGCCGCACCGGTGTGCGTTTGATCGGACCCAAACCACAATGGGCGCGCAGTGATGGCGGCGAAGCCGGTTTGCATCCTTCCAATATTCACGACAATGCTTACGCTATCGGCACCATTGATTTTACCGGAGACATGCCAGTGATACTCGGCCCCGATGGTCCCAGCCTGGGCGGTTTTGTTTGCCCGGCCACCATTGTGCAGGCCGAGTTATGGAAAATGGGCCAGCTCAAACCCGGTGACACCATTTCGTTTCATTGCATTGCTTATGACGAAGCGCAACAACGCGCAACACAACAAGACCAGGCCGTTCATACATTAAGTGTACAACCCGACGTTGCCACGCAACCATTAACGGCCGGCGTGAGTGCGACGCCAGTGTTATATCGTGATGATGCACAGGGTGATCGCCCCGCTGTGTGTTATCGCCAGTCCGGTGATGCGTATTTACTGGTGGAATACGGGCCACTGATGCTTGATCTGGATTTACGTTTTCGCGTGCATGCACTCATGCAATGGATAGAACAACACCAGGTGCCCGGTATTGTGGATCTCACTCCCGGCATACGCTCGTTGCAAATTCATTATTCGAATGACGGAAAAATTTCACAACAACAACTTGTAGAATTATTGCGCAAGGCTGAAGCGGAATTACCCGCCATTGATGCCATGCAAGTGCCCAGCCGCATCGTACACCTGCCCTTGAGCTGGGATGACCCGGCGACACGTTTGGCGATAAACAAATACATGCAGTCGGTACGCCCCGATGCGCCGTGGTGTCCGAGTAATATTGAATTCATTCGTCGCATTAACGGCCTTAACACTATTGACGATGTAAAACGCATTGTGTTCGATGCCAATTATCTGGTGATGGGTTTGGGCGATGTGTACCTGGGCGCACCGGTGGCCACACCGCTCGACCCGCGCCATAGACTGGTCACGACAAAATATAATCCGGCACGTACCTGGACACCGGAAAATGCCGTGGGCATAGGCGGCGCCTATATGTGCGTGTACGGCATGGAAGGTCCCGGCGGTTATCAGTTTGTGGGGCGCACCATTCAAATGTGGAATCGATTCCAGCAAACCGCCGATTTCACCGACAATAAACAATGGCTGTTGCGTTTCTTCGACCAGATTCGGTTTTATGAAGTGAGCGCCGACGAGTTGCTTAAACTGCGCGATGATTTTGTGCACGGCCGATTCAAACTCAAAGTGGAATCCTGCGTGTTAAAACTTGCCGACTACCGACAGTTTTTACACGACAACGCATCCAGCATTGCCGCTTTCAAACACACGCAACAATCTGCATTTGATGCCGAACGCGAACGCTGGGAACAAAGCGGCCAGGCACATTACACCGCCGACCCGGCCGGTGATGCCGCCAGTGGTGATGCCGCCATTGATATTCCCCACGGTTGCATGGCCATCGCATCGCCGGTTACCGGCAGTGTCTGGCAAGTTAAAGTGAAACCCGGTGATCGCATCACCAGCGGACAGGAACTGGTGGTGGTTGAAGCCATGAAAATGGAAATCGCCATCGAAGCCGACGACGCCGGTGAAGTTATTGAAGTGCTGTGTAGCCAGGGCAGTTCGGTCGGCGCCGGTCAGGCACTGGTGATACTGCGGCCCACAACGGAATAATCATCATGGCCAATATAGAATCACTCGACATCAGCACACTGCTCACCGGTTATCGCAAGCAGACATTCACTCCACGAGATGTAATCGATGTGGTGCTTGAACGCATCGCACAGGCAGCAAACAAAAATGTGTGGATTACCCGCATCGATGAAGCGCGAGTATTTGAGTATGTCACGGCACTGGAAAATAAATCGGTAGCATTACCACTCTACGGAATTCCCTTCGCCATAAAAGACAATATCGACCTGGCCAATGTACCCACAACCGTTGCATGCCCGGCACACACTTACATACCGCCGCATTCTGCTTATGTCGTGCAACGTTTACTGGATGCCGGCGCCATACCTATAGGCAAAACCAATCTTGATCAATTTGCCACCGGCCTGGTTGGCACTCGTTCACCATATGGTGCCTGCCAGAATGCATTTAATAATGAATTTATTTCCGGCGGCTCCAGCTCCGGCTCGGCGGTGGCACTGGCAACAGGCCTGGTGAGTTTTTCACTGGGCACCGACACCGCCGGTTCCGGGCGCGTACCGGCAGCGTTTAATAATTTAATTGGCTTAAAACCCACACGCGGCATACTCAGCTCAAGCGGCATGGTACCCGCCTGTCGTTCACTGGATACCATTTCCATATTTGCACTAACCAGTGCCGATGCCGCACGCGTATTAAATGTGGTAAACGTTTTTGATGCAGAAGATGCCTATGCACGCAAGAATGAAAAAGTATTAGCCTTTTCAGCACAGCAATTCCGCTTTGGCGTACCCAACGCCAGCTCACTGAAATTTTTTGGCGATGCCGAATACGAAAAATTATTTCACGCCAGCGTTAAACAACTCGAAGCCCTGGGTGGCACCCGCGTTGAAATAAATTTCGAACCGTTTTTGCAAACCGCACGCCTGCTCTACGAAGGCCCGTGGGTGGCCGAGCGCTACCTCGCCATTAAAAAGCGCATAGAAACCGAACCGGAAACTTTATTTCCGGTAACGCGCCAGATTATCAGCAACGGTAAAAACGGCTCCGCACTCGATGCCTTCAGCGCCGAATATAAACGCATGGAACTCAAACGCGCCAGCGAAGCGGCGTGGGAGAGTGTAGATGTAATTATCACACCCACAGCCGGTACTATTTACCGCATTGCAGAAGTTAACGCCGATCCGGTGCAACTCAACAGCAACCTGGGTTATTACACCAATTTCATGAACCTGCTGGACCTCAGCGCGGTTGCGGTACCCGCCGGATTCCGTGCAGATGGCTTGCCCTTTGGCGTAACACTTTTTGCACCAGCCTTTAAAGACACCAGCCTGCTGGCACTGGCCGATCGTTTACATCGCGCAGGCGTTTCACAAACCGGAGCGTTAAACACACCCTTACCCGCTGAATTATTCAAAGCCACAACGCAACGTGATGAAATCGCCGTAGCCGTATGCGGTGCACACATGCAAGGCCTGGCACTCAATCACCAACTCACCGAACGCGGCGCACGCTTAATCCAACGCACCCACACCGCACCACACTATCGCTTCTACGCCCTGCCCGGCGGCCCACCACAACGACCGGGACTGGTGCGTGTTGATAACAATGGGGCAGCGATAGAAGTGGAAGTGTGGAATGTGCCTGCAGAGAATTTTGGATCTTTTGTTGCGGGAATTCCGGCGCCGTTGGGTATAGGTAAAATTGAGCTGGCGGATGGGAATAAGGTTTCGGGGTTTATGTGTGAGGCTTATGCGGTTGAGGGGGCGCGGGATATTACGGAGATGGGGGGTTGGCGGGTGTTTTTGGGTAGGCTTGCGTGATCTCCGGTTTCTCGTTCCCGCGCTCTGCGTGGGAATGCATATTTTGAATAGGGGACGGATCTTTTTTCAAAACCTACGTATCCATCAAATCATGTCGATTATTTAGGAAAATAGATCCGTCCCCTTATGCTTCTCAGCTTATGTGCCAGATTTACCAGGTTGTGTTGCTACTGGTCACACTATTGAAGAAGCCGAGCGTGAAATCCGTGAAGCCATTGAGTTTCATATCGAAGGACTTCGTGAAGACGGCTTGCTCATCCCCCAGCCGGCAAGCATCGTCGAATATCTTGAAATTGCAGTCTAACCCTGCGCTCATACGGGGGAATCGTGGCCTTGCTTTTTGACATTAATAATTCT
>JACPVK010000201.1 GCA_016191795.1 Gammaproteobacteria bacterium | reverse complement strand
TGGAGCCTACTATGTAGCAGTCAGTGCAGGGTGGGCAGTTTTGCCCACCCGCGGTGTTAAATTAACTGTATTGTTTGTTTTATGAAGTGGTTTCTCATGGAGAGTGTTATGCGTGGTATCAAGTCGGGTGCGCCGTGTTCACGGCCACGTCTGTTAGCGGTTGTGATTCGATCTGTATTAAACCCCCTTACCATCAGTGCCAGCCTCACCGGGTTTGCCTTGTTACCGGCCGTGACCTGTGCCGGACCGGCCGGTGGCAACATAGTGGGTGGCAGCGGCTCTATAAACACCCAACACTTAACCACCACTATTACTCAAAATTCATCTGCGCTGGCGATCAACTGGAACAGCTTTAATCTTGATCGCGACGACATCGTTAACTTTGTACAACCGTCGTCTTCGTCCATTGCACTCAATCGCATTTTTTCCAGCACCGGTTCGCAAATTCACGGCCAGATTAACGCCAATGGCCAGGTGATACTGGTTAATCCCAACGGGATATTTTTTGGCGCTACATCTTCTGTGAATGTGGGTGGCTTAATTGCGTCCGGTCTGGATATCAATACCGATGATTTTATGAATGGACATTATTTATTTCAGTCGGTTGAAAATACCAGCGGCATAGTGAGCAATGCCGGTTTATTGAATGCATCACTCGGTGGTTCCGTTTCATTAATCGGTAAACAGGTGATTAACGAAGGCGTGATTGTTGCCAATTTAGGCGCAGTGAATTTAGCCGCCGGCCATGAAGCGGTAGTGACATTCGATGATGCAGGCTATGTTGGCGTTAAAGTAACAAAGGAAATTTTGCAAAACGAATTGGGCATTGATCCGGCGATATTGAACAGCGGTGAAATTTCAGCACAAGGCGGCCGTATTTTATTAACCGCCAGTCAGTCACAGGATTTGTTTTCACAGGCGGTGAATACCGGAGCCATTAAAAAGGCCACCAGCCTGGTGATGCATGAAGACGGAACGTTTACCTTAGGGCGCGGTGCTGATGTCGTTAACACCGGCACGCTGGATGTTTCTACGACAGAAATAAATCAAAACGCCGGGCAAGTTGTCGTGCTGGGCGAAAACATCACCAGCAACGGTGTTATTTCTGCGGATGCGCAACAAGGTAATGGTGGTGATATTGAGCTACATGCACTGGACACTGCGTTGCTCTCAGAAAATAGTTTAATCTCAGCACGCGCCGAAAATAACGGTGCTGGCGGTGTGATTAAACTGCTGGGCGATAAAGTCGGTGTGTTTGATGCCAGCGTGGTGGATGCCTCCGGCGCAGACGGTGGTGGTGAGTTGTATATAGGCGGCGGATTTCAGGGCAGTAATACGTTATTACGCAATGCGCAATATACATATGTAGCCGGTGATGCAAACTTAATCGCTGATGCATTGCAACAAGGTGATGGTGGCCAGGTGATTGTGTGGGCTGATGGCAGCACACAATATTACGGCACTATTTCGGCGCGCGGCGGCAATGTGTTGGGTGATGGTGGTTTTGCAGAAGTGTCGGGCAAGCAGGGATTGATATTTGATGGTGTGGTGGATTTGTCGGGCAGTGCTGGAAGCAATGGTGTACTGTTGTTGGATCCGAAAAATATCACTATTTGGGGTCAAGCAACATCGCACAATACACCTCCTAATTCATTTCCTGGTAGTTATAACGACTTTGCAGATTTGTCTAATATAGATACGTGGCTTTACAACGTTGATCTGAATAATAGCCTCAATAGTGCCAGCATCGTATTGAGTGCAAACACCGACATCAATATACAAGCTAATGTATCCGGCACAAACAGTTTAACCCTCAATGCCGGCCGAAGCATCACCCTACGCAGCAGTAACCCCATAGATGAAAGCGTAGCTATAAGTCTAAACGGTGGTAACTTCACTGCAATCATTAATAATGAGAATGCACTTCCCGGCACTTACCTGGACGGCACAACTCCTGTGCCTTATCGTACAGCCGGCCCAGCAGAATTCACCATGCACGCAAACTCCAGCATCACCACCAATGGCGGCGCGATTAATATTTCAGCCGGTAGTTTTAACAGCGGCACGGATGTCGGCGCAATCACATTACAAACCTTGAATACTGCCGGTGAATTCGGAACAGCCCGCCAGAACGCCGGCGCCATTACTATCCATAATGCATACGGCGATGTGGAAGCGCTGGGTGCCATCACCGCCAGAGGAGCCACGCCTAATCCTACTAGTAATTCGTCGGGTTTTAATGGCGGCAATGTTGCTATCAGCGGCCGCAATGTCAGACTGAATACTGTTGATACATCTGGCACCAATGCTGTCGGCACGCTAGATAATAACGGCGGTAATGGCGGCAATATTACCGTGACTGTCACCCAGAACAATGGAACGCCTTCGCTTATATTAGATGGCAATGTGATAGCCGCAGGTGGCACTGCGGTTAATGATGCCATCTTACCCAATGCCGGTATTTCTGGCACTCGCGGTACGGTGGCCATGAGCCTGAACGGCAGCAATGCCTCGGGCTATGCAATCATTAATTATGTCAATAATAATAACGTCAATAATTTTTCCACCCCCTTGTCCATTACCAATAATACAACCGGTAGTAACCGTTATATCCAGGCTGCTAACCGGGTCAACAACTGGAGTTATGGTACTAATGGTTCCCTGAACGGCATTACTTTTTCTGGTTTTAATGAGTTGAGAGGTGGCACAGGCAATGATGCTTTTGCTTTAGGCGCTGACTTTAGCGGCACCATCAGTGGTGGTGATGGCCTGGGTGTTGATAGCTTGTCACGTAATTCCGGTACCAACACCTGGAATATTAACGCCAACAACAGTGGTAGTGTTGGTAATACCTTTTTCAACGGTATTGAAAATCTAACCGGCGGCAGCGATGTGGATACATTTAATTTTTACGCCAACCTCAGCGGCATTGTATCGGGTGGATCCGGTAACGACGTTTTTAATATTAGAGCGGCGGGTTTGGCGATTGGCGATATTCAGGGTGGTAGTGGCACCGATACGCTGGCTGTTTTATTGAATGATAATCACGATTGGAATATCACCGCTGACAACACAGGCACGCTTAATAGAAACAACATGGGTACGCTGAATGAAATCGCCAGTTTCTCCAGTATTGAAAACCTGACTGGTGGCGGTGGCGTGGATACTTTTAATTTGGGAGCCAGAGCAACAGGTACGGTATCCGGTGGTCTCGGTAATGATGTGTTCAATATTGATGCTGACATTTCATCACTCACGCTGGTGGGTGATGCGGGTGATGATACTCTGCGCGGTTACAACAGAGATAATATCTGGTCTATTGGAAATGATGCCGGCAGTCTGAATAACTCGATTATTTTTTCGCAAATCGAAAATCTCACCGGCAACAACGATCTGGATAGATTTACTTTCAACAATAGTTCATCCAGTTTGAGCGGCCTGATTGATGGTGGCACAGCAGGCGATCTCGATATGAATGGCGTGGAAGATGTCATCGATAGTGTGAATTATTCGGCCATTAGTAATGCGGTGAATGTCAGGCTGGGCCAGGACATTGTTAATATCGAGTCCATTACCGGTAATGGCAGCAATAGTACCCTCGTTGGTACCAATGCCGGCCACATCTGGAATATAACCAATGTAAATACCGGCAATGTCGATAATCAACTGAGTTTCTCCGGTTTCAATAATCTTGCCGGCGGAACCGGCAGCGATAATTTTATATTTACGACAACCACTAGTCGCATTAGCGGCCAGATAATCGGTGGTGAAGGTCCCGTTATCGATACAGCCGATTATTGCAACTTGACGAATAAAGTGGTTTATTTAGGCTCGAGCCTGGATGGCATCAGCGGTGTTGAATCACTTAACGGAGATAATGCAACCGCAACGCTGGTTGCCGACAATGCAGTAAATACCTGGACAATCACCGATATAAATGCAGGTGAAGTTGCAAATAACACTGAAGCAGTGATGTTTACCGGATTTGTTAATCTCACCGGCGGTGATGATGATGACACATTTAATATCAACAGCGGCGGCCAGGTTACCGGTCAGTTGCTGGGCATGGCAGGAGACGATGTTGTTAATATCAATTTAAACGGTACTGAAACGAGTGTGATTAATTTTGACGGCGGTGAACACAACACCAACGGTGACAGTATTCAGCTCAGCGGTGGTAGTGCTGATTACATCGTGGCTTACGATTCAAATGTGACAGGTGCCGACCAGTTAACCTACAACGCCAATGGCAATATTTACACCGTGCGCTACCTGAACACCGAACACATTAACGATAGCGTAACCGCTGCCAGCCTGACCATCAACGGCACGGCAGCAAGTGATGTTATTGAACTGGGTAACGGTCAGTTTGCAGTGAACAGTTCCACTGTAGTGGATAGCAGAAACAAAACCGATTTGATTGTGGATGCACTGGCAGGCAATGATGTGATCAATCTTGCCGACGATGCGACGTTTGCTGGCAGTGTTACCCTCGCAGCTGAAACGCTGACGAATTCAAATGGTGTATTAACAGCCGATACCTTGCTGTTGAGTAATGTGCAGAATGCCGGAACGGAAACGAGCCGATTTAATACACAAATAAATCAACTGTATTTACAAAATATTTCGGGTGCAGTGTATTTACAGGAGTCAGATGCCTTGCAGCTGAGCGAACTGACGGCGGTTAATACACTGGATGTGCAAGCCGCAGGCGATATTAGTCAGAGCGTACCTTTTAGCAGCGCGGCTAATTTGACTCTGGACAGCGGCACTGCGAATGTCTTGATGGATGCAACCGGCAATGCCTTGTCCGGTATACTGTCTTTGTCTGGCAACACAGTGCGCCTGGTTAATCAGGTCAAT
>JACPVK010000200.1 GCA_016191795.1 Gammaproteobacteria bacterium | reverse complement strand
GTGCTTTTTCAACTTCCAGCAAGGCGATATTAATCGCATTGGCGAATGAATATTCATCTGCGCTGCCATGGCTTTTGATCACAATATGCTGCAAGCCTAGCAGACTGGCACCATTATAAACGCGCGGATCAACACGCTTTTTAAATGCCTTGAGTACCGGCAAGGCAATCAGTCCTGCCAGGCTGGTGAGTATATTGCGCTTAACCTCCTGGCGCATGAAGTTCGTGATCATCTTGGCCACGCCTTCCGTGGTTTTGAGCGATATATTACCGACAAAACCATCGCAAACTACCACATCGACAGTTCCTTTATAGATGTCATCACCTTCTACATAACCAATGTAGTTCAGGTTACTGGCACGCAATAATGGGTCTGCCTCTTTAACCTGGGCATTACCCTTGAGTTCTTCGGTACCAATATTGAGCAAACCGACGCGTGGTCTTTCAACATTATCCACCACCGAAGCCGCTACCGAACCCATGACTGCAAACTGCAGTAAATGCTCGGCGCTGCAATCCACATTGGCACCCAGATCCAGCATATGAGTATGCCCGGTAATGGATGGCAAGGTCGACATGATGGCGGGGCGATCTATACCCGGCAGGGTTTTTAAAACAAATTTGGCAGTGGCCATCAGCGCACCGGTGTTGCCGGCACTGACGGCGGCATCGGCCCGGCCTTCGTGCACCAGGTTAATGGCGACTCGCATCGATGAATCTTTTTTCTTGCGCAAGGCTAAAGCCGGTGCTTCATCCATGGCAACCACTTCAGAGGCATGCTGAATTTGCAGGTGTTCATCCAGTTTTAAACCGGCGTGATTGACGTGGGTTTTCAACACATCTTCCTGGCCAACCAGAATCAGGCACACATTGGGATGTAATTTGAGAAAGCGAGCAGCGGCCGGCACGATGACATCTGGGCCATGATCGCCACCCATGGCATCGAGTGCAATAACGGGAGTTTTAGTCATTCAGTGTTTCCGGCAATGAAAAACGGGCGGATGACATCATCATCCGCCCGTTTTCAAATACCGCAAGAATTATTCGCTAACAGTCTTACTGGCGATAATTTTGCGGCCACGGTAAAAACCGTCCGGCGTGATGTGATGACGCAAATGGGTTTCGCCGCTGGTTTTGTCAACCGATACAGTGGCTGCGGTCAGCGCATCGTGGGCACGACGCATATCGCGCCTGGAACGGGTTTTACGATTCTGTTGTACTGCCATGGTAGTCTCCGATAAATCAATCACACATGAAAATTTGAAACACTCAAACTTTCCTATTCTTTACGCAAGTCCTTAAGCACCGCGAAGGGATTATTTATTACCTTCTGCTCAGCCGCTTTCGCAGCGTCCTGTTTTAGTCTTTGCGCCTGTTGCTGCAAAAAATCCGAACAATCATGTTCGTGTACCAGCACCAGCGGCAAAGCCAGAAGCAACTCATCTTCAATTACCTCAGCCAGATTAACTTCTTCGGCTTCGAGTAACAAAGGTTCAAACATATCCGGTAACGATTCTGCCTGGCCATCGTCTTTCACCAATGCCAGACTTAACTGTGCCTGTAACGAGTATTGCATGGGCTGCAAACAACGTTGGCAAGTCACTGCCAGATCAGCCGATAACTCACCACTCAGTGTACGCAATTTGCCATGCCGGCCAAACTGCAATACTGCTTCAACCACGCCTTCATCCGTGTGCAACATGGCGGTAAATCGATGCATACGATTCAGCGGCCAGACGCCTTTAATCACAGCGCCCTGATCGGCTTTTTGCACAAAATCCAGGAATTCAGGTATGAGCGGTTGCATGAGCGGCGCAATGGTAGCGGTTTCACCCCTGGATGTCAAAAGAAAAGCCTTATATTTCAACCGTTTCCGGACCCGGGCAAAGACGGTCTTTTTTTCACTTGAACCTGTGTACACGACAGGTAAGATGAGCACCCCTGAACACTCGCATCTAATTGATTATGAAACTGGTATTGGCTTCCACCTCACCCTTTCGCCGACACCTGCTGGACCGACTGCAGCTGGCCTACGAAACCGATTCCCCGGATATCGACGAGTCGCCGCTGGCCGATGAAAGCGTGGAAAACATGGTAGTACGCCTGGCCATTGCCAAGGCCCGGGCGGTAGCACAGCGCCACCCCAATGCACTCATCATTGGCTCGGATCAGAGTGCGGAAATTAATGGCGACAAACTTTCCAAGCCCGGCGGTTACGATAATGCGTTCCGGCAACTCAGGCGTGCATCGGGTAAGCGTGTGGTTTTTCACACCGGGCTGTGCCTGTTTAACAGCGCCACCCAGAACATCCAGTCAGCCTGCGTACCCTATACCGTGGTGTTCCACACCCTGAGTGATACCCAGATAGATACCTATCTGAAACGCGAACAGCCCTGGAATTGTGCCGGCAGTTTCAAATCCGAAGGGCTTGGCATTGCCCTGTTTGAACGCTTTGAAGGCGAAGACCCGAATTCCCTGATTGGTTTGCCATTAATAAAGCTGGTATCCATGCTGGAAAATGAAGGCATGCCGGTTCTTTAGCCTGATATTTATCTTACAGAATGTTTCTGGTTCCCATGCTCTGCGTGGGAACCCGTGGTGAATATGCATTCCCACGCGGAGCGTGGGAACGAGAAACAGAAATATCACAGCTTTT
>JACPVK010000199.1 GCA_016191795.1 Gammaproteobacteria bacterium | reverse complement strand
TGGAATTGAATGAAGCCAATGCAGTACGTAACGGACTTATTTTATATAGCGATAGCCAGAATATATTATTTAACCAGTTACACATGAATACACCCAGGTTATGGCAACAGATTGAACAGGAGTTATGGAATAAAATTGAACATGAGGTAAAAGGATCATTTTATCTGGAGGAACAATCGCACCTTTATTATTTTCAGGAATTTCATCCCTATAATAATAAGCAAGTCAGCTGGGTGGTTATGTTGCAACTGGATGAAGGCGAATTGAATGCGCCATTCAACCGTATTCGAATCGGTTTATTGATCTTCGCAGCACTCGCATTATTGATCAGTCTGGCGCTGGCGGATCTGGGTGCACGTTACATCGCCAACCCGATAGCAAGATTTTCGGCAGCGTTAAAAAGATTTGCCGATGGTGAAAAGACGAATGAGATTCGTCTGAATCAGCCCAGGCAGGCTGCACAGGAACTGCAACAGCTGGAACAGTCTTTTAAATACCTGGTAAAAAAGATCAAGGAAAGTGAAAGCCAGCGTGATCAGGCGCAAAATATGATGTTGCAGCAGGCTAAACTGGCAAGTATCGGCGAGATGGCGGCTGGTATAGGTCATGAAATCAATAACCCGCTGAATAATATTTTGTCTTATGCAACATTGATAGAGCGAGATTTGCCGCAAGGAAACGCACAGTTACGCAAGGATGTAGATGGTTTACGAGAGGAGGCTTTACGCGCTGGCCGAATCGTAAAGGGTATATTAAATTTTGCCAGGCAGGTCCCGCCGGAATATAACCTGTTTGATATGCATAAATGGTTACAGGACACCATTGATCTGGTTGATCCCGAAGCGCGCAAACATCAAGTAACGATCAGGTTACACGAGCTGCCAGATCTGGAAATGTATGGGGACCGAAACCAGTTACAACAGGTAATGGTTAACTTGTTGATGAATGCGATACAGGCAAGCAAGCCACAGGATGTTGTGGAGATATCCGGGCAGAAAGCCGGAGTAGGCCTGGTGAGAATTTTCGTTTCGGATCAGGGTAAAGGGATAGACGAGTCCAGTAAGGCTAAAATATTTGATCCCTTTTTTACGACTAAGGCTATAGGCGAAGGCAGCGGTCTTGGGCTATCAATTAGCCTGGGTATTATCCAGTTTCATAATGGGCAACTGGAGTTAAAGAGTAATAGTAAGGGTGGCGTTGATGCCATCATCACGCTTCCACTGGGCAATATGTCAGATGAATCAGAATAAACGCGTACATTTTATTGATGATGATGCTACCGCCGGTGATTTGTTCAGGCGATTTAGCCGCGACAAGAAATATGAAGTCGTGATTTTTCGCGATCCTGTTAAGGCACTGGACGATATTCGTGAGAATGGCAGCGATCTGGTGGTAACGGATCTGAGTATGCCGGGTTTGTCTGGGCTGGATTTATTGCAGGCAATACGTCAGGTTGATGTGGAATTGCCGGTGATTATGATTACCGGGTTTTCAACGGAAGATAATGCGATACGTGCTCTGAGACTTGGCGCCACTGATTTTCTCAAAAAACCGTTTGATATGGAGAAGCTGCTGCAGCAAATAGATAATAATTTACATATAGCGCAACAGCGAGAAGTTGAAATTGCCAGCCGACCGCGCATGGAAGACAAGCGCAAGCAACACGGCATGATTGGTAACGCGCCATCTATCCGGAAAATTTTTGATGTGATAGATCGAATTGCAGATATTCGCTGTAATGTGATTATTGAAGGTGAATCCGGAACCGGTAAAGAGCTGGTGGCGCATGCAATACATCACCACAGTGTATTTTCTGAAAAACCCTTCATTGTTATCGATTGCGGGTCATTGACTGACACCTTGCTGGAGACCGAATTATTTGGTCATGAGCGCGGTGCATTTACTGGTGCCAGTCATAACAAGCCGGGATTACTGGAAGTGGCGAGTGGCGGCAGTATATTTCTGGATGAGATCTGTAACATCTCTGATGCCATGCAAATGAAATTAATGCGCGCCGTACAATCGCAGCAGATTACACGCGTAGGTGGTATACACCCTATTAATATTGATGTGCGATTTATAGCGGCCACTAACCGAAATATTGAAGAAATGATTGCCGCCAGGCAGTTCCGGCACGACCTGTATCATCGATTGAATGTGGTTTCAATTACCATGCCGCCGCTACGTGAACGAAAGGATGATATCGAGTTGTTATTGCAGCACTTTGTATCCGAGTTTGCACAGCGTTATAAACGCAATGTAAGCGGCTTTGATGCAGCGTCATTGCAATGGATGAAAGAATACACCTGGCCGGGAAATATTCGTGAGTTGCGGAATCTGGTGGAGCGCTCGATTGCTTTGGCTGACGGAAGCATTTTACATATCGAACAGAGTGCATTACCTGCCAGCAGTCACAGCGGAATAGATGCCGATAACCCTACACTGGAGCAGCTCGAAAAACGCTACATTATAAAAGTACTCGAGCAGTGCCAGGGGAACAGGGAGCAAACAGCCAGGGTGCTGGGAATAAATAAATCGACCCTGTGGCGAAAAATGCAGGCCTGGCAGGAAAAATATGAATGATTGTTAATGGATGGAATTAGTCACGGAAAAGCTCTTCTTCATTAAAAAACTCGTCCGTGTTCTCAGTCACGCCATCTTTGACCAGATAGCTCCGTCTTTGCAACCAGGCTTCGCGCAGGAATACATAGGGATCCAGTGCGGCTTCGTCAAGTATTTT
>JACPVK010000044.1 GCA_016191795.1 Gammaproteobacteria bacterium | reverse complement strand
TAGTTTTGTCGCGGGCATGGCCCGCTCCCACAGTCTTAAGCGAATGCCATTCAGGACTGACTTCAGGTCAGTCCCCATCTCAAATCATATTGGTGGATGCGCTGCGCCCAAAATAATTTTCTGGCACCCTACGCATTTAATCTCATTTAATATTTTGTAGGTGCGCCTTTAGGCGCACAAGATAACCGGACAGAGAGATAACATTTCTGACATGGTTGTGCGCCTGACAAAATCGCCAGGAGCGATTTTGAACAGCGAAGCTGGCCCGAAGGGCGAAGGACAGGAGTCCGTAGTAACGCGCACCTACAACGTTCTGGTGTCATCCTCGAATGCTTCTGTCGAGGATCTCCGTGAAATATCGCTGAGATTACAGAATACTTCCTGTATTCTGCCCTGCGGGCCAGCTTCGCTGTTCAAAAATCATTCCAGACAATTTTTGTCCCGACAGAAGCATTCGGGAATGACAGATAAAATATGACTATTATTTACCGCCACTCGCCGGGCGCCAGCGTTTTAACAACAACGCATTGGACACCACACTCACGCTGCTAAACGCCATCGCTGCACCGGCTATTACCGGGTTCAACAAACCGGCGGCCGCTAACGGAATGCCGACGATGTTGTAAATAAATGCCCAGAATAAATTCTGCCGAATTTTGCTGTAAGTGCGCTGCGAAATAGCGATGGCATCGGCCACCAGTAATGGATCACCGCGCATTAAGGTAATACCGGCTGCGTGCATGGCGACATCGGTACCGGTGGACATGGCAATGCCGATGTCGGCAGCGGCCAGTGCCGGTGCATCGTTAATACCATCGCCGACCATGGCGACTATTTGTCCGCCCTGTTTTAATTGTGCAATGGCTTCGGCTTTATGTTCAGGCAACACTTCGGCGCGCACATCGTCTATGCCCAGCGCATGCGCAACAGCTTGTGCACTGCCGCGGTTGTCACCGGTTAATAATGTGGCGCGTACGCCGCGTGCATGTAAATTTTCCACGGCCTGTTTGGCGGATGCTTTTACGGTATCGCCAAACGCCAGTAAGCCGATTAATTCACGCTTACCATTTTGTTCGCGTGCTAACCATGAAACGGTGCGGCCCTGTTTTTCATTTTCGATAGCGGCATTGTTTAATGCGCTGGTAGAAACATCCAGCTCCTGCATTAAACGGCTGCTGCCCAGATATAAAATCTCGCCATCACTTTGTGCCTGCACACCGCGGCCGGGTAAAGCTTTTACTTCGCTGGCAGCTAACACATTAATATTTTTTTCTGCGGCAGCCTGCATCACTGCACGCGCCAGCGGATGATCACTGCCCTGTTGCACAACGGCTGCGAGGCGCAACATGTCATCGGCATTGATTGAAACCGGTTCCAGTGCCGCGAGTGCTGGCCGGCCTTCGGTGAGTGTGCCGGTTTTATCGAATGCCACGCGCGTAATCGCATGTGCACGTTCCAGTGCTTCAGCATCTTTAATTAAAATTCCGTAACGCGCAGCGACACCGGTTCCCGCCATAATCGCGGTTGGCGTTGCCAAACCAAGTGCACACGGACACGCAATCACCAGCACCGCCACGGCATTCAGTACAGCCTGCTCCCAGTTACCGGTAACAAAACTCCAGCCCAGAAATGTCAGCAAGGCAATCACCAACACAACCGGTACAAATACTTCGCTCACCTTATCAACCAGACGTTGTATCGGCGCCTTCGCCGCCTGCGCATCTTCCACCATGCGAATAATGCGCGCCAATGTGGTTTCGGCACCGATGGCCTGCGTTTCAATCACCAGCAAACCGTCGGCATTCACCGCGCCGCCGGTGACATGATCGCCGACATTTTTAACGACCGGCAAACTCTCACCGGTAATTAATGATTCATCAACATGGCTGGTGCCTTCGCGCACCACACCATCTACTGATACGCGTTCACCGGTGCGAACCACCACCTGATCTCCAATCTTAATTGTGGACAACGCAACGTCTTCATCACGACCATTGCGACGTACGCGTGCGCGATCGGGACGCAGTGCATTTAATGCGCGTATCGCTTCGGTGGTTTGACGTTTGGCGCGCGCTTCCAGCCACTTGCCGAGTAACACCAGCGTGATCACTACTGCTGAGGCTTCAAAATATAAATGCTCACCGGCGTGCTCGCCTAATTGCACCAGTTGATAAAGCGATAAAAAAAACGCCGAACTTGTACCCAGCGCCACCAGCAAATCCATATTGCCGGTTAATGCTTTAAGCGAACGCCAACCGGCAGTGTAAAAACGCGCGCCGAGCCAGAATTGCACCGGCGCGGCGAGTATGAGTTGCAGCCAGCCCGGCAGCATCCAGTGCTGTCCAAACAACATGCCAACCATGGGTGCTGCCAGCGGAAAACTTAATACAGCCGCCAGTGCGACCGGCCACCAGTCAGGAATAGTGAAACGAATTTCGTTACCTGTATTGTTAGCTGGCGTGACAGGCACTGCGCCGTCTTCCGGCACGGGTGCCGAGTCATAACCCGCCGCAGTCACGGCCTGCTGCAATGCGGCTAGCGTGAGGTTATCGCCACCGGAAATTTCGGCGCGTTCGGTTGCCAGATTAACGGTAGCCGCGGTAACACCCGGCACCTTGAGTAAGGCTTTCTCAACATGTGCCACACACGAGGCGCAGGTCATGCCGGTTATACCCAGGCGCAATGTGTGCGTCGCCAAAGCCCGGGTGCCATCCTGAAACGATGCTAACTGAGTCATGTCGTACTCCTTAATATGCAGGGGGAGCATGCGCAGTAGTATTGGTGGGCTACACGCCGTCATTTCACCGTAGCTGCTACATGTTGACTCTATACTCAACCTTCCCATGATGGTAGGGTCAATACCATTATAAAATTATTTCGCAATGGCTTGACCTTCCCACGATGGCAATCAATAGACTTATGCTACACCTCAATAACCAGGAGCACTCCAATGTATGAACTTAAAGTTGAAGCCATGACTTGCGGACATTGCGCTGGCCGCGTCACCCAGGCTGTTAAAGCGATCGACCCCGAAGCGGTACTGGTTATCGATTTACCAGGCAAACTTGTGCGCATTAACAGCACCCATAAACTGGCAGAATTATCCGCCGCCATGACAGAAGCCGGTTACCCGCCGCAGGTGGTTTCGGCGGGTTGATGAGATGGCTTGAAATAATCAGAGCTCAGATCCACTGCCGTTAGTAAAGAAAATGAATGTGGTGGAAGAGCTGGTAGAGCGTGGTGTTACCCACCATTTTGATGGGTTGCGCTGCGCTCCACCCATCCTACAAAAAATCTGATTTAATGACATTGATCTCAGAGCAGATTCTTAATCGCCGAAAACAATGCTATTAAATTTTCGTGCAGGGTGGGCACCGCCCACCATTAAATAATTACCAACACCTGCTGGTGGGCGATGCCCACCCTGCAAAAAAGCAACCTGTGGGAGCGGGCCATGCCCGCAACCCGCGTTAAAAGAAACGGAAAACGCAAATAAACGAAAAGTATTTTGTTTTTATTAGCGTTCATTTGCGTTTATTTGCGGACTTAT
>JACPVK010000192.1 GCA_016191795.1 Gammaproteobacteria bacterium | reverse complement strand
TGAGATTTTTCATCAACTCGAAAGCTACTACAAAATTGGAAACAGAAGCGGTTTCTGTTATTTCAAAACAGATATTTTCAGGAGGTATATGGGAGATTTCAATCTGCTCCATCAGGTAGGCCGAAAATCCTTCTTCGCCCAGCGATGCGCCCGAAAGATTGATGTTGCATAGCATGTGTTGACCTGGTTTCTGTCTGGTCATGACCTCTTTTAAAGATTTCAAGGAGGTACGCACCACCCAGCGGTCTATTTCCGGCATCAGGCCATAACGTTCGGCTGCGGGAATAAAGGTAAATGGCCCAATGATGTCGCCGTTATCGTCCTGCAGCCGCAATAAAATCTCCAGATGACAAACATGTTTGTTGGTGAGTGAATAGATAGGTTGGCAATACAAACAAAAACGATTATTGACCAGGGCTTCATTAATGCGTCCAACCCATTGCATTTCACCGTGACGTTTGGCGAGTTCCAGATTATCTGGCCGGTAAACCTGGACCCGGTTGCGGCCTTTATCCTTGGCTGCATAACAGGCGGCGTCGGCTTCACGCATAAGCTCGTGTATGCTGACGCTGTCTTTTTCGATTTGCACCAGGCCGATACTCACGCCCAGTTCATAGCTTTTCCCTTCCCATGTAAAACGAAACTCCCTGATCACTTCACGCATTTTTTCTGCAATTTGCACAGCTCGTTCCAGGGGGCAGTTTTCCAGCAGGACACCAAATTCATCGCCACCTAATCGTGCCAGCGTATCCGAATCGCGCATGTTTTCCTGGAGTAAATATGCCAGCTGACGTAATAGTTTGTCGCCTACAACATGGCCGCAGGTATCGTTAATAATTTTAAATTGATCCAGATCCAGGTAGCAGAAGGCATGTTTCAAATCTAATTTTTTTGCACGCTCGTGAAGGCCAAGCAGGCGTCGCTCGAATTCACGCCGGTTAACCAGTCCGGTGAGTGAATCATGGGTGGCGTGATACGACAATAAATGCGTGCCATCCCTGTTGAGTGTCACATCGTAAAACACCATGACGGCACCCACAATATTGCCTTCACGGTCGCGGATGGGGGCGGCGGAATCTTCGATGACAAAATCTTCACCGTTGCGTGATTTGAGAACCACATTCACCGCCAGGCCAACTACCTGTTTATCTCGCAAACATTTTTCAATCGGATTTTCTTCCGGCTCGCCACTGCTGCCGTTGACCAGTACGCATACTTCAGTAATCGGTTTGCCCTGTGCTTCTATATTTATCCATCCGGTTAATTCTTCGGCGACCGGATTGATGTATTCGACCATACCATTGGCATCGGTGGTGACAACGGCGTCACCGATTGAATGCAGCGTGACTTCGGCCAGTTCCTTTTGCTTGAATAGCTGTGCCGCCGTCTGGCGAACCCGGGTTAAGCTCCATCCCGCCAGTGCAAACGTGACCAGCAGCAGCAAAATATGTTTTGTTATATGAATAAAGCTGTCGTGAACGCTCTGCCTGGCATGTTCGTCTGTTACCACCGTCACTTCCGTAGCGATATTTAAAATCATGTTTATGGCCTGAGTCGATGCCTCGTACCACTGCATTCCGTTCAGGGAATAATGACCGTGGACTGATTCCAGGTAGATCTGTTTACGTACACTGACATACTCCATCTGGAAATAATGTGCCATGTCCTGCGCGGCCTTAACAATGCGTGGGTTAGTACTTTTAAGTTCGGCCACTGACTGTATATCCAGCATGTTGCGTTCCACCACTCCCCAGTTGGCTTTTAATTCATCCAGTACATGGGGTGGCACCGGTTTGCCGGCACTGATGTAATAGGCAAAAGCGCCGCGCTCACGTCCGGTATGTTCGCTGGCCAGCCACACCCAGCGTTTGAGCATGTTATTGAATTGCGCCACATAACGCGGCGCGTCCAGCGGCATGAAAATTTGCTCGCGTACATGGGACGACACCACGATAAAATGTGTTATCTGTTTTAACCAGTCGGTGGTTAGTAACTGGCAAGGTTTGCCAGCTAGGCAGATATCCACCTGTTTGCGATTTTGTTGTAATGCTGCAAA
Organism: Gammaproteobacteria bacterium; assembly: GCA_016191795.1. Classification (GTDB taxonomy): domain Bacteria; phylum Pseudomonadota; class Gammaproteobacteria; order SZUA-229; family SZUA-229; genus JACPVK01. The sequence continues at coordinate 609 of JACPVK010000192.1, read as the reverse complement.
TTCTATCTCGGCGATTTGTATGGCCGCGATGAATTCCGAATTTTCAGGCAGGCTAAGTCCCAGTTCTCGTGCTGTGTTTATGGCACCAGACCATTTTTCATCACCCAGCTTGCGCAGGCTGGCGATTCTCGCCAGTGTATCGGCCCCGGCCGCTTCGCCTGATCCCAGTGCGCTGGAAGTTATGCCGCGTTCCGCTGCTGCAATATTGGCGGCAGCAATCAGCCCGTCGGCCATACGGTTGACCCTGTCCATCTCATTGGCTACGCGATATTCGTTATAGGCTTCCCACGCCGCTTCGGTTGTTAATAACACGATAAACAGCACCAGGGTAATAATGGCGGTATCGATAATCCTGCGTGAATGATCCGGCTTTGTATGCATAGAATGAAAACTGTCAAGCATGTTTACGTCAGGTTTAAAAATCCGTATCGCCAGTTCAGTTAAACTTAACTGGAAGACAACAGCATGAAAATGAATAACAGGATTTAATCAGTTCGGGGGGGCTTGAATGTATTCAGGTTTTCTATCGTGCCATCATGAGGCGATTAGCTTTCTGTCTACATTCTTTTTCTTATAATAATTTTTTTATCTTTAAGCGGTGGCCAGGCC
>JACPVK010000191.1 GCA_016191795.1 Gammaproteobacteria bacterium | reverse complement strand
CCAACATCGTGTTCGGCAAAATCAATACCGAGATTGAGCAGGCCATAGCCGGTCATTTTCAGATTCGATCCATTCCCACGCTGATGATATTCCGTGAACAAATCATTATTTTCGCCGAGGCTGGTATGTTGCCGGCACCCGCACTGGAAGAGCTGGTGGGTCAGGTGATGGCGCTGGATATGGATAAAGTTAAAGCCGACATCGCTGCTGCAAACTGATCATCAGGCCATGTCGGCAGGTGCCGATATGGCCTGGGTCACCCATGGGTTCAGTTTTCAGGGTTTCAGTTTTCAGGGTTTCAGCTTTCGGGTTGCCACTCGGCAATCCATTTATCCACTTCCTTTAGCGAACTGGCCGGAATCTGGCTCTGCAATTGTCGACGCCGGCTGCTGTATTCTTCGGCGAGGCGCGAATTATTTCGTACAGCCAGGCTCAGCCATTTATAGGCCAGGAGATTATTTTGCTCCACGCCTTTCCCTTCGTAATACATATGTCCCAGCATGCGCTGGGCCGAACTCCAGTTTTTTTCTGCCAGTGACTGAAATAGCTCGGCGGCTTTTTCGGCTGATTTTGGCCTGCCATTGCGACCCAGCAAATAATTCATGGCTTCGTGATAGGTAGCGAGGGGTTGTTGTTGCTGATCGTCGGTGCCGGTATCCGCATCGTCTGCGGCCCAGATTGGGGTGCAAAACACACCTAGCAGCACGGCGGCTGCAAAAAGTTTGAGTTTGGACATTTGGAGCACTCCTTCGAAAAAATACGAATCAGCTTTTTTCCCTGTATACCCGCGGTGGGCAGGAGTGTCCTTTCTTAGTTTGTTTACACTGATCTTTATTTTGCCGTTGCTAGCAGCTTAAAGCAGTTTGTGTACCGATGGTGTTAATTCATTGTTTTTACAAGCACTTGGCTTTTTTGCCTGAGTTTACTTCTCTGCGTTATGACAGATTCTGTAAGGAACATCGACAAAAGGCAGTTTTTCACTTAGGTAAGGCCGATGTCAAATAAAAAGGCCAGCTGGCGCTGGCCTTTTAGTAGTAGCCCTGCTTACAGGCGGTGTTATTTTTTAGTCTTCTTTTTAGCGACTTTCTTTTTTACCACCTTGCCGGCTTTTTTCTGACCGGGCGTGGCAGCCGGTTTGGCAGGTTTTTGTTTTAGCTCCTTTATCGCGGCATCAGCTGCCTTGCCAATAGCCTGCACTGAGACCTCCAGTTTTTTAACTTCGGCCTCCAGTTTGGTGATGCCGGCCAGCGTGGCTTTGCTGACAGTGGGCGCAGCTGCCTTAACGACGGCTTTTTTAGCGGCCGGTTTGGCCCTGGGTTTACTGGCAACTTTGGGTTCTGCTGGTGTGGCAGCCGGTTTCACAGCCGGACTGGGTTTGGCCGGGCTGGTGGTGGTTTTAACGGGTTTGACGGCTTTTGTCGGCCTGGCTGCCGTTGGCTGGGCCGGCATGGCTGATCCGGGCATGGCTGGCGGAGTGGCGACAGGTTTGGCTGGCACAGTGGTTTTGGTGACAACCACTGTTTTGGGTTTGGCTACCACCGGCGTTGGCCGGGGTGGGGTCATGGGTTTTTTCAGGCTGGCCGCCTTGAGGGCGTTGAGTATGCTGCTGAAAATGGACGATATATCACCCTGTCCGTCCACGGTGGCCAGCTTGTCCTGCTTGCGATAGTAATCAATGACGGGTTGGGTTTGGGTTTCATAGACCCGCAAACGCTTGCCGATGGTGTCTTCATTGTCGTCTGAGCGGTGATGCAATTCGCCGCCGCATTTGTCGCACTCACCATCCAGTATGGGCGGGTTGGTGAAGCGGTTATAGACAGCGCCGCAACCTTCGCAGGTCAAGCGGCCGGTCAGTCGTTGCATCAGGTCTTCGAATTCGACATCAATGAGAATGGCGGTTTCCAGCGGCTGTTTCATGTCTGCCAGCAAGCTATCCAGTGCAGCAGCCTGTTCGTTGTTACGCGGGAATCCATCGAGAATAAAACCATTGCGGGCATCGGGATTGTTGAGACGTTCGCGGATCATGCCCAGAACGATGTCGTCAGGCACCAGCTGGCCTGCATCCATCACCGCTTTGGCCTGGCGGCCCAGTGGCGTCTGTGCAACGACCGCGGCGCGTAACAGATCGCCCGTTGATATTTGCGGCACGGCGTATTTTTCGATCAGCATTTTAGCCTGTGTGCCCTTGCCTGAACCTGGTGCCCCTAACAGTACGATTCTCATTTTTTATCCTCAAGGCGGTGTAAATGGTTTCGGGATTTTAATCATTGCACGGCCAAAGTCGAGTATTGCTATGCAATCCGGGAGTTTTTCCGTAGGTTAATGTGAGCTTGTTGTTATACTTCCGCGCCATAAACAGGTTGTGGACGCAAATGGGCATGCGTCATGCCTGTCATTTTATTAATAAGCAGGATGCCTGGCTTCAATACACTACTGAAGGGGTAGTCACTGGTTAATGTTTTATCGCACGCTAATTAAAGATCATCTTTACGAAATCAGGGTATTTCAGCAGCGGGCGCTGGTGGCATCGGTGATTGTTGTTTTCATGGTGACGGTACTGTTGATCCGCCTGCTGTATTTGCAGCTGTACCAGCATGGCCATTTTAAAACCCTGTCCGAGAGCAACAGTGTGCGGCTGGTCGCCATCGCGCCCAATCGCGGCCTGATCTATGACCGCAATGGCGTGGTGATGGCAGAAAATCGCCCATCCTACCGTCTGGTGCTGGTGCCCGAGCAAGTGACCGACATGAAGGCCACGCTGGCCGAGCTGGGCAAGCTGGTGGTGCTGGATGACGACACGTTAAATCGCTTTTATAAATTACTCGGAACCAGCCGTACTTTCGAAAGCGTACCGCTACGCACCAAACTGTCTGAAGAAGAAGTGGCGCGCCTGGCGCAGGATCGTCATCGCTTTCGCGGTGTGGAAGTGGCGGCTCAGCTCAGCCGGTATTACCCGCTGGGTGAGCGGGCCTCGCATATTATTGGTTACGTCAGCCGTATCGACGATGAGGACCTCAAAGGACTGGATGCCGTTAACTACGCTGGCACCAACCATATCGGCAAAGTGGGTCTGGAAAAACGCTATGAAGACACGTTGCACGGTACGGTGGGTTATCAAAGTATTGAAGTGAATGCGGAAGGACGGGAGCTGCGGGTGCTGGATAAAACCCGGCCGGTTCCGGGCAAGGATCTTATATTGAGTATCGATATGGATTTGCAAACCGCCGCCGAAGACGCCCTGGCAGGCTATAACGGCGCCGTGGTGGCCATGACGCCCAAAACCGGCGAAGTGCTGGTGATGGCCAGTTTGCCGGGATTTGATCCGAATCTGTTCGTGCATGGCATTGGCTTTGAAGATTACAACCGTCTTAATACCTCCGAGGATCGACCCCTGTTTAATCGCGCGATCTCCGGGCAGTATCCCCCCGGATCCACCATCAAGCCCTTCATGGGATTGGTAGGGCTGGAAGAAAAAGCCATAGGCGCCCACGAATCCATTTTTTGTCGTGGCTATTACATGCTGGCCGGTGAAGATCGACGTTATCGTGACTGGAAAAAAGAAGGTCACGGTCATGTTGCTCTGGAACAGGCCATAGCCCAGTCCTGCGATGTTTATTATTACGAACTGGCTAATCGCCTGGGCATAGACAAGATGCAGGGTTTCCTGCAGCACTTTGGATTTGGCCAGGTCACCGGCCTTGACAGTGTTGGGGAGCGCCCCGGCCTTTTGCCCTCGCGTGAGTGGAAACAACGTGCCCGCGGCAAGGTGTGGTATCCCGGTGAAACGCTGATTGCCGGTATCGGTCAGGGCTATGTGTTGACGACGCCGCTGCAACTGGCGACCGCCACTTCCATTATGGCAACACGCGGGGTTGCTGCACGCCCGCATCTGGTCGGGTCGATTCGTGATATGGCCACCGGCACTCAGCAGGATGTACAGCCCGAACTGACAGAAGCGGTGAAACCAACACGCATCGGCGACTGGCAGCAGGTGGTGGACGGCATGGTCAGTGTGATGCATGGACCGCGTGGCACGGCCCGCGGGTCCGGATTGAATCTGCCCTTCAAAATGGCGGGTAAAACCGGCACTGCACAGGTTTTCGGTGTGGCACAGGATAAAGAATATGATGAGCTGGAAGTCGAAAAAAAATTGCGTGACCACGCCCTGTTTATTGTGTTCGCTCCGGCTGATGATCCGCAAATAGCTATTGGTGTGATTGCGGAAAATGGTGGCCACGGTAGCAGCGTGGCAGCACCCGTGGCGCGTAAAGTGATTGATGTGTGGTTGCAGAAACAAATGTATAAGACGGGTGAGGTCGAGCAAAATGTTTCGCAATGAGATTGAGTCCAAACAGGGAGGCAGCAGCTTTACGCTCAAGTTGCTGCAATGGTTGCATCTGGATGCCTATTTGCTGTTTGGCGTGTTGTTGTTACTCGTTGTTGGTTTAGGTGTGGTGTACAGCGCCAGTAATCAGGATATGGAACTGGTTACCAATAAGCTGGTGCACATGTTGCTGGCACTGGTGTTAATGCTTGCAT
>JACPVK010000215.1 GCA_016191795.1 Gammaproteobacteria bacterium | reverse complement strand
GGGCGAATTTCAAATCACGCAACCGCAGGGATGGCACAATTTTGCGCGCATCGCGCAAAAACAACATACGACGGATGACCGGGATTTCAAACAGAAAGTTTTTCAGCATGTAGTTGCGGATATCGCTTACCTTGATTAAATCCCACAATACTTTTGCCACACGGCGATCAAAACGAAATACCTGCAAAAAATCCGGCAGGGTTTTTAAATTATAACGCTCAAGAATTGGCAGGATTACGGCGGTGGGACCAAAACGTGTTGCGCCGGGAACCAGCACATCCGGATCGCCATGTATCGCAGCAAAAGGCAGTGCGTCATTTTGTACGGTATACACCTTGCCATTGAGAAGTTGCGGCGTGAAATAATAACTGCCGGCAACGGGCAAGCAGGAGTAATGCAGACCATACCCCAGATCATGCGCCAGTTTGAGGCTATGCCCACCCGCGCACACAACCAGTGCGCGTGTTTGATAACAAATACCATCCGTTTCAACCAGAAAACGATTAGCTTCAATCTTGATATGTGTCACGTACTCGTTGTAATGCACATCCACATTTTTGCCCTGAAGCAATTGCGCCTGCCTGACAAATGAACGTGCCAGCGCCTCGAAATTGACAGCGGTGTATTCATTGGTTGAGCCCAGGGCTATTACTTCATCCTCCCTGAATTTATTACCTCCGGTCATGGCAACATTGGGCTCTATTCTGGCGATCGCTTTTTTATCCAGTAATTGTAAATTTGGATAATACTGACTGAAAATTTCAAAGCGCTTGCGTAATTTATCGCATTCCTTGCTGCCAACACCCAGCACCATTTTTGAATACTTGAAAATAATATGGTGACTATCCGGCTGGGCAATGGCGTAGTTGCGCAACATGCTGGCGGCACGCTTAACTTTTAAGGCTTTTTCGAGTGTGTAATTGGTTTCTATATCGCCGCAATGCAAGGTCTGGCTGTTGTTACTGGATAATGAATTCACGCGAGCAGGTGCTGCGTATTTTTCGATCAGTCCAATATGTTTGATATTGGTGTAACGCCCGGCCAGATATAACAGCGCGCTGCCGGATACCCCGCCGCCAATAATCAACAAGTCATAACGATTGGTACTCATTCATTCCCACCAGAATATATGTGTATAGTATGCGAACTTAAATTCCTGACACCGACAACGATGTTACCCGATTTCAGCACTTACGATCTAATCTTTACTGCTCTTTTATTTGTCTGGGCCGGCTTTGTTCGTAGCGGCCTGGGTTTTGGCGGTGCTGCATTAGGCTTGCCGTTGATGCTGCTTATTTATAATCAGCCTCTTTTCTGGTTGCCCATTATTGGCACTCACCTGCTTTTCTTCTCGGCGCTGACATTACGCACCCGAATAAGCAATGTCGACTGGGCCTATTTGCGACAATCACTGATATATATCCTTCCAGCCGCGCTAATCGGGGTGTTTGGCCTGCTTAACCTGCCTAATCGCTGGCTGTTGTTGTTTATCTATGGCATCACCCTGTTTTACGCCGTTATATGGCTGTTCAACATCGATATACGCAGCAACAAAAACTGGGTAGATAAATGCCTGTTGATTGCCGGCGGATATGTGGCCGGCACTTCACTCACCGGCGCACCCTTGATGGTGGCAGTCTTTATGCGGCATATAGCCATAACCCAATTGCGTAATACTTTATTTGTCCTGTGGTTTATTCTGGTTAGTATCAAGATGACAACTTTCGCTGCCGTAGGTGTAGATCTGCATATTACAACCGCCCTGATGCTGTTACCGGTGGCGACCATAGGACATGTTATGGGTATTTATGCTCACGATAAAATCATGCAGAACGACAGGCTATTCAGGCGGGTTATTGGTGGTTTTTTAATTGCGATTTGCCTGCCTGGCTTATGGCAAGCCTACTAAATCAAACTGGTTTGCGAAACGACAACACAAATAATACCGTTGCAGCAATCAATAACAAAATCGAAATCAGCATGATTATCTCGGCCATGGTAATACCCAATGCAATAACCGGCGTATAGCCACACGACGTCCAGGCAGAAAATACATCCGGCAACCATTTATCAATCGCAAACCACTCGGGCATTCCCAGACTGATACTGCACTCACCTTCCTGCCATCCTCGTTCGGTAGCCAGCAAAAACCAGGAACGGTTAATCAGCGCGACGCTAATCATCACCACACATAAATGCATGAACAGGCGGACTTTATCAAAGCGGAATAACGCCAAAGCCAGAATCGCAACCATGACAAGTAACAGGAATAGTATTCGGACATGAATACACAATACACACGGCCATTCACTTAAAACATGCTGGTAGTAAAGTGCGATACCAATCATGGCCGCACCCATTACCAGAAGAAAAAGCCACCACAGTTTACCATTGGCCACCGTCACAAGTTTATGCATCATAATTAATCAAACCTTGCCTTTGCCGAGATTGATTAATGGCGCGGAAACATAATGACCTTGCACCCTGTCGACACCACAAATTTTCAATAGCCGCAGTATCTCCGGGCTTTCAACATATTCGGCAACCGTATAACGCCCCAGAGAATGAGCAACATCATTCATGGCGGTTACGATTGCACGATCTATTGAACCGCGTGACATGCCTTTAACAAACTGGCCGTCGATTTTAACGAAATCGGCCGGCAAACATTTGAGCTGGGAAAAAGAGCAAAAACCCGAACCAAAATCATCCAGCGAAAACCGGCAGCCAAGTTTTTTCATATCTTCCACAAATTCACTGGCCGATTCGAAGTTGGCAATGGCCGAAGTTTCCGTTACTTCAAATATCAAAGAACGGGGATTAGCACCGTGACGGTCAATCAATGTTTTGATATTCATCAGGCTATCATTTGAATTCAGCGTATGGCCTGACAAATTCACCGAGAAGGTGATATTTGGACGCTGTTTCTGAATTTTTGACAAAATTGACAGCGCCTCATTCAGCACCCACATATCAACTTCGCACATCATATTGAATCGTTCGGCAACCGGAATGAATGCATCGGGATAAAACATCTCTCCATCTTCACCTTTCATGCGCAGCAATAATTCATAGTGCAGCGGATTACTGGCTACGCTGGTGTGTTTTTTCCACAACACGCCATCTTCAGCAGGCAGGTTATTCAGGTCGATATAACTCATATCCAGAATCGGCTGATAGTGCAACACAAAATGATTATGCTCAATCGCTTCCCGCAATCGGTTGGTCCAGCCCAACTCGGATCCCATGACATTTTTTTCGTCACTGGTTTGCTCATATAAATGAATGCGGTTACGGCCACCACGTTTGGCTATGTGGCAGGCGATATCGGCATTGGCCAGAATATCACCGGACGTCATACCTTCAATATCCATCAGGGCTGCACCAAAACTGCCGTGCACGGCATGGTTTTTTCCATTGTAGTTAAAGTTGCATCCATCCAGAGCCTTGCGCATATCTTCGGCAACCATCCTGGCTTTTTTGGTTTCAACATTACGCACAATAATGGCAAACTCATCACCACCCAGACGCGCCAGCGTATCTTCCTTGCGCAATTTTCCCGCCAGCACTTTTGAGATTTCTATGAGCACCTTGTCGCCGGCATCGTGACCGGCGGTGTCATTAATATATTTAAAGCGATCCAGATCCAGATACAGCAAGGCACTCATGGTGTTTTCACGACGTATACGCTGCAACTCCGCCTCAAGTTGATCCTCGAAATAACGACGATTGATCAGTTGTGTCAGGTGATCATGTGTCGCCTGCCAGTGCAGTTTTTCTTCCAGCATTTTGCGCTCGGAAATATCACGAAACGCCACCACCGAGCCTTCCTGCTTGTCGCGAATATTAAGAGGATAAACCGTACACTCTACCGGCACTGCCTTACCATTCTGGTGACGAAATGATGTTTCCCAGCAACGCAATTCAACACTCTTGCCATAGGCTCTATACAAACGATCATATTTAAGCCCGTCTTCTTTTTCATGAAAATGAAACATCTGTTTGGCAAGTTTTCCGGTCAACGATGCTGTATCCGTAGCACCAACAATCGCCAGCGCAGCCGGATTCACAAAGGTGATTAATCCGTTGTTATCAACCCCATACACACCTTCACCAACCGATTCCAGAATACCGGCCAGTCGTTCGCGCTCTGTCTCGATGGATTTTTGAACTTCAATGAATCGACTGATTGCAGCAATACGGGCCAGAAATAATTCTTCCGCCTCATTTTTGAACATACATTCGATTGCACCCGCCTGCAAACAATCCTTGATGACTTCATCCAGATAAGTGCCGGTAATAACAGCAGAGCGAATACCGGACGTGCGCGGATCATCACGCAATTTCTGACACAGTACATAGCCGTTCTCTTCCGGCATAAAGTAATCGATGATGGCAATATCAAAGGAAGTTTTGGTGGCTTTATCAAAAGCAGCCTGAACAGAATCGGCGGTTTCAGTTATATAACCATTACGTTCCAGCAGGCGTTGATAGTAATGACGAATACTGACCGAGTCGTCAACGAATAAAACCCGTATCGGATTAGTCGCACTGTATACCGGTTTGGTTTTTTCCCGAGATCTATCCGCACCCAGCAACTTGTGCAGGGTTGCAACCGACTCCTGATAATTTTCCCAGGGAACCAGTGCGGTATAGCGGCGCTTGCCCATCCAGTTAAGCACTTCCAGGCTGGCATCATTTGACAGCAGCATGACCGGTGTTTCGCTGAAATCGGCGTGTTCGAGCAAATCAGTGAGTTCTTTTACCTGTGGATGTTTTTCAAAATTGGGCCAGCCAATGATGACAGCATGATAACTG
>JACPVK010000214.1 GCA_016191795.1 Gammaproteobacteria bacterium | reverse complement strand
GGCTTGCGCATGGTTTCGTGAAAAGGATAAATGCCGCAGGTTTTGCAAAAATAATGTTTTGCCACCTTGTTACCGAATTGATAGAGACCCAATGCATTATTTTTTACGTTATAAGTGAGCTCATCTGGCGTTAGTGTAAAAGGCGACATCAGCGCACCCTTGCGCCGGCAGATGGAGCAGTTACATCGTAAGCCAGAGTCTATTTTTTCATGCTTGAATGAAAATGAAATATTCCCGCAGTGACAACTGCCTTTATAGGTGATCATATCTATCCTCCTTATCAGATCATAGCCGAATGGCACTTACTTAAGAACAAGGGATGTAGGAGCGGGCCATGCCCGCTCCTACAGTCTTAGTAAGTGTCATTCAGATCAGAGCCAGCAACATTAACATTCTGTAGGGTGGGTGGAGCATAGCGTAACCCGCCGATTTGATGGGTTGCGCTGCGCTTCACCCATCCTGCAGCGGATAAATAGAAGCAGACACAGAGAACACAGAGAAAATCGAGTCAGGTATAAAAATCACTGCGTACTCTGTGTCTCGGCTGCAAATATTCTAGTGCTAAGCAATATTGCCAGCGCATCATTCGTTATCTGGTCGATTTAGAATCTATAGCTGCCGGTTTCGTCTCAGCCTGCACAGCAGGCATATACTCCAGGCCAATTCTGACTGTCGCTGTAGCCAGAAATATTTCCCGCAAAAAAATCAGTAGCCCGATAAAAAACGCAACCATGGCCGTAATAAATAAAATGGCTACCACTGTCGACGCCCCAAATTCAAAAAACGCATCCAGAAACAGCACACCAATAACAGCGCTGATCAGGAGCGCTGTCAGCGTACACAAGGTAATGGCATAACCAATTAGACGGGAACGCTGTGATAAATACGCCAGCTCTGAGGTAACCAATGCCTGCGGTGTAACACCTTGTTGAATAGCCCGTTCTTCCAGTACTCTCGCACGGTCAACGATTCGTCCCAGACGGTTGGTCATCACCGCCAGCATGGCGCCGATACCGGAGAGCAGAAACACCGGGGCCACTGCGAGTTGAATAACATGAGCTATGGTTGTGATGCCAGCGTCCAAAGTGTGCTCCCGCAATTTATAGTTAAATGTTACGGTGACGGAGTTGTCATCCGGTTTCCAGGTTAATCATGACGAGACATTTTATTTATTGACGCCGAGTGACACACCGATTCCCTGTCTGTAAGGCGTTGCCCTTAATCCAAAGGCGGATTCAATCTTACTACTGTCAAAGCGGTAGTCATACTCAAACTGGTACATCATTTCATCATTTTCACGCAACACCGGTATAAATATTCCCATGAGTCGCAACATCCAGCGCGGCGCCACTTGCAACTTGTAAGGCTGCCCCGCCAGCTCGCAGGCCAGACGTACAAAATCCGCACCGGTTAACGGCTCCTGTGTCGTTGGCAAATGCCAGGTTTGGCCGTACGCCTGTGCTAATTGCCCCAATACAGCCACTGCATGACCGGCGTCCGGCGTGAAGGTAAAAGTATGCACGGCATTCGCATTACCAATCCACTGCGGTGTCTTGCCAGACTTGATGCGTTCAAACACAGTGGTATGAGGAAAACTTTGTACCGCACCGGGGCCATAAAAATCAGCCGAGCGCACGATCATTGCCTGCAAATTATTTTTGTGTATTTCATCCAGCAGCAGGCTTGCAATATTCGCCCTGACCTCACCCTTTTTGCTGCACGGATTAAATGGCGTTTCTTCCGTCATCGCGCCATTCACACGACCATAGGCATAAACATTGTCAAAAAAAACCAGTTTGGCACCGTGCTGCTTGCAGGCAGCTATCACATGACGCATCACTCGCGGCCATTGTGCCTGCCAGGTTGCCGTGTCGTATTTCATGCCGGCTACCAGATAGACAATGTCACTACCTGCCACGGCGTTATGAGTTGCCTGCGCATCCAGAAGATCTGCGGAGAAGATTTCGTCACCTGTATTGACCTTGCGCGGATGACGGCTCACCTGGCGGATGTTTGTTGTATACGCGGCCAGCGATCGTGAAAGCTCTTGCGCAATAATGCCATTGGCTCCGAGAATTGTTTGCATGATTTTTTTCCATTTTGTTGACGCATGCGGGTGGTTATAGGAATAACCGGGGCGGACCTCGACATTCCTAAAATACAACCAGCCCGGCCAATACAACCACCTCAACAATTTCTATCGAGGCACCAATCGTATCACCCGTCATCCCGCCAATCCGCTTTAGCATGAGATATCGCAAACCAGCCAGCACCAAAATGGCGGCCACGACGGCAATGCATTGTAAAATAATGACGGGTACAACAAATAATAACAACACAATAATGGCCGATGTATGCGGCAGGTGTAACGCCATATTACTACCCAGACCATTCTGGCGCACATAGGGCGTGGTTAAAAACAGAAACACGGCCGCACTACGTGCCAGCATGGGGGCGATAATCAGATAAATTAAGTTATCGGATTTAGCCAGCTCGCCCAACGCTGCAAACTTTAATATTAAAACCAGCACCAGCATCACGACGGCAAAACTGCCCACGTGCGGATCTTTCATAATGGCCAGTGTTTTTTCCTTATCACCATAGCCTCCTGCCCAGGCATCGGCGCTGTCGACCAAACCATCCGGATGCAAGCCACCGGTTATGAGCACCCAGATGATCAATATAATTGACGCTGTTAATAACTCGGACTGGTTAGCCATGAGCACGGCAATACCGTACAGCACGACACCCATTAATCCACCCACCAGGGGATACCAGAGCAAAGAGCGGCCAGCCAGAGCCGGATCATCGCCCACATTAATACGCAGCGGTATACGCGTCAGAAACTGCAAGGCAAGTAAAAACGATTTCATGTGGTCGCCATCATTTTATTCACTATTGTTACTACATGTAATCGCACAGAAAACAATCATCTTCCAGCTTTAAACCATTGTCTGTCATACACATGCGCAAACGCTCACCATGTCCAACCGGCATTTTCATGGCCTGATGCCAGGATTTATTCAGCAGGAAAACAAAAATCTGGCGTATCACACCGCCATGCGCCACCACTAATATTTTTTTACCGCTGAATGTTTGCAGGTGCCGATTCATGGCCGTGGACACGCGTGCCTGAAATTGTTTAAAGTCTTCGCCGCCGGGTGGCGGGTGGTTCCAGGGGTCTTCCCAAAAGCCTGACATCAGGGCGCGATGACTGGCCCACAGATCTTTGGATAATTTGCCTTCCCATTCGCCGAAATCGTATTCCCGAAAATCCTGT
>JACPVK010000213.1 GCA_016191795.1 Gammaproteobacteria bacterium | reverse complement strand
TGTAGGGTGCGCCATGCGCACCGGGTGTCGCCTCCACCATGAATAGTGCACATGGTGTACCCTGCTCCACAACAACAAACAATACAGTTAAATATTTGCCGGTTTAATAACATTATTTAATAAATTAAACAGGCCAATGTGGCCCGGATTATTATCACAATGTAAAGCAGGCGTAACCCTGACACGCCTCGCAGGGAATCAAGGATGATGCTTCAGCTTGTGCATGCGTACCAGCTTCAAAACCAGCAAAATTGCAGGCGTGCTGTGCATAAGCAGATCAAAAATATCGATGGGTTGGGACAAAGTGCCGTCCAGCAACATGCTCAGCTTTTCCAGCAAATGAGGCTGTGGGATGAACGGCGCCAGGCCCAGGGCCAGCGTGATGAATATCAACATGGGTAAGGGAATTTTGTCCAGTAAATGCACGGGTGAGTTCTCCAGAAAATTTGTAATGTTGCAGGAATAACAGGTATCAGTCATGAATGGCACTTACTTAAGAATATTTAATGGTTGTTTTCCGTCTTCCCCGAATGCTTCTGTCGGGGATCCCGTATTTTATACAGGAGATTCCCGCCAAAAACACGCGGGAATGACAACTAACTAAAGGGCACCTCTAAAAACCTGGATTTTTTCGCGAGAGCAAGCACCGCGCGGACGACTGCATGGATGGCCAGCGATGTTCCACACATCGCTTTGGCATTTCCCACATCCATGTGGGTCACAGGAGGTAGAGCGAAGCAGGAAGCCCGAGCCGAGAACCGCAGTGTGTGTGGGAATACAGGAGGATTCGAGCACGGAGCTGACGCCGCTATCGCGGAAAAAGACTGTTTTTAGAGGTACCCTAAAGATGTTTTTCCTTACATCCTACAATTGCACCGAACAAACGATAGCTTCGTGAAGTTATATCAGGCCGATGCCGCGCCCGGAAACTTGCGTTGATCCGGCCGCTGCAAACGCGCGAAGTTGAACACGCAACAAAACTCTGAACCGACACCCAACTCACTGTTAATAGTCAGCTCGGCATCGTGGCGCCGCAGTACCTGTTTAACTATGGCCAAACCCAGACCGGTGCCACCACTGGAACGTGAACGCCCTACATCCACGCGATAAAAACGCTCGGTTAAGCGTGGAATATGTTCTGGTGGAATACCTGGCCCGTTATCACGCACACACAGTTTTGCACCGTCTCCGCTGCTCTGCCAACTGATAACAATAGTGCTGCCAGCCGGTGTGTAACGCACGGCATTCAACAGCAAATTACCAAACGCACTGTGCAATTCTTTTTCAACGCCGCGTATCTGAATCGTGTCATCCACTTCCAGTACAAACTGGTGTTGTCCCTGACTCAATTGCTCGGCTTCTGTCAGCAAATTTTTTACCAGCGGCATAACCCGCACAATGTCACTGATTTCCGGGCTGGGTGGCGCACCGGTGTCGAGGCTGGATAACATCAACAAATCTTCCACCAGTGTTTTCATGCGCCTGGCCGGTGCTTCAATACGCTCCAGATATTCTTTCATGGCGGCGACATCACAATCCGGTTCATCTTTCAGCGTTTCGAGATAACCCATAATGACCGTGAGCGGTGTGCGCAATTCGTGTGACACGTTGGCAATAAAATCGCGGCGCATGGTCATTAATCGCCGGATATGCGTGACATCACTCACCAGCATTAATAATTGTTCGGATCGCCCACTCACACCACCATAAGGCAATATGCGAATGCTAAACATACGTGAAAGATCCCGGGGGGAAGCCATTTCCAGCGGTTCGGGATGGCTAGGCTGATGGATGTAATAAATAAACCGCGGATTACGAATCAGATTACCGATATTGCGGCCATTATCGTTGGGCCTGAGCCCGAGCATGGCGGAGGCTGTGCGGTTGAACCAGACAATTTCGCCGCCCTTTTCCAGTACCACGGTCGCATCAGGCAGTGCACTGGATGAATGCTGCCAGCGGCGTAACAGTTCGGTCAGCTTTTTTTTGCGGCGGCGGCTGCGGCTGCGAATACGGTAGAAACGAAAGGCAATATCCTCAAAAATACCGCCAAATTCTTCCGGCTCGGTCACCCCCTGATTCGCCCAGATCTCAAAGCGGTGGAAGCGCTTTGCCAGCGAGATGATGTAGAGCGATAAACCGGCTACCAGCCCCCACACCGGCCAGCCTAAGATCAAACCCAGTAACCATGTGCCTGATACATAGAGCACAAGCCGCCAAAATTCACTGGACCAGGGATTGAGCATGTTGTATTCCGCCAGCTGGCAATTAGAAAAATGCCGGCATCATGATAACTTGCCGACATACGAGTTAGTCATTTTGACACGCCTTGAGCGTGGCATGAAGCCTGTCGCTTGTTGAAACCGGCCACATACAAAAAAACATCCCATGCAAAGGCGCCACGGCAGCCTTTGCGCAGGATGTGCGTGAGCTTTATAGCAAGCACCCGTGGGCAACAAAGCCTGCCCGGACTGATATTTTTTGTGGGTTGGCCTTCAGGCCAACCCACACAGCAATTCCCAGCCGTCATGTTTCTCATACTTCTATAGCGTCTGTTTGCCAGATAGAAGATTGCCGCAAAGAAAGATGATGACAGGCAAACAGATTTTTTGATTATATTTACCTTCGCGACTTTGCGACTTTGCGACTTTGCGACTTTGCGACTTTGCGACTTTGCTCTGGATGTTCATAATCCCGGGTGTTTCAACAAGCTGTCAGGCTACTTTACTGAAAATCTATACCCTGCACCGCGTACCGTCTGCACCAGGCTGTCATAACCAAAGGGTGCCAGCAGTTTACGCAACCGCAATATATGCACATCCACGGTGCGTTCTTCCACATACACATTACGTCCCCACACCAGATCCAGCAGTTGTTCACGGCTGTAAACCCGATCCTGGTGGCGCATAAAAAATTCCAGCAATTTGAATTCCGTCGGGCCTACATCCACGGATTCCCTGGCAACAACCAGGCGATGCGCCTGCATGTCCAGGCTCATATCTTTGACCTGCAACACGCCACCGTCGTCATTGCTGCTGCGGCGCATCAAGGCTTTCATGCGCGCCATCAGCTCCTTGGGTGAAAACGGCTTGGTTAAATAATCATCCGCACCATTATCAAAGCCACGCAATTTATCGGCTTCCTCGCCGCGTGCCGTGAGCATGATGACGGGAATATCACGGGTCAGCTCATCCAGGCGAATACGCCGTACCAGCTCCGGCCCTTCCATGCCGGGCAACATCCAGTCCACCAGAATAATATCCGGCAATAACACGCCCAGTTTATCCAGCGCCTGTTCGGCACTCTCGGTTTCTACCACCGAATAACTGGCCCGCTGCAGGGAAAAAGCCAGCATTTCACGTATATCGCGATCATCCTCAACCACCAGTACCGTTTTTGAGCTCATTACCTAAACCTGATTATTCCGATGGCGTGTATTAGATGACGTCTACATGAACGTTTTATGACAATCATATAACGGCATGATGACACAAATATCCAGAACGCTGTAGGAGCCGTCATTCCCGCATGCTTCTGGCGGGAACATGCCTGCGACTGCCGTTAAAAGAAACAGAAAACGCAAATGAACGCAAATAAAGAAAAAAGCCTTTGTTTATTAGCGTTTATTTGCTGACTGTCGCTTTTTGTTGAATTAACGACTCGTTCCCACGCTCCGCGTGGGAATGCATACCTGCCACATCAAGGTTCCCACGCAAAGCATGGGAACCAGAAAAGAAGAATACTTTTGTTCTCGTTCCCACGTTCCACGTGGGAATGCATACGTTCACATCAAGGTTCCCACGCAAAGCTTGGGAACCAGAAAAACGCTAATGAAATAAAAGGCTTTTTTCTTTATTTGCGTTCATTTGCGTTTCCTTGTTCTTTTGATATTGGTCGCGGGCATGAGGCTATTCTGTGCGTAGTGCATCCACCGGGTTCATACGTGATGCCTTGCGTGCCGGCGCCACACCGGCTACCAGTCCCACCACAACGGCCAGTAATTCAGCCAGCACCACAAAATGCCAGGGCGTGTGGGTGGGTATGGCGGGCACAAAAAAATGAATGGCTTCGGCGCCTGACCAGCCCAGCACCAGGCCCAGGGCACCGCCCATGGCTGACAGCAATATGGCCTCCGCCAAAAACAACATCAGGATTTGCACGCGGTTGGCACCCAGTGCACTGAGCAAGCCTATTTCAGAGGTACGTTCTTTTACCGCAATGGTCATGATAGTGAGAATACCCACGGCACCCACCAGCAGGGAAATACCCCCCAGCGCCCCCACGGCAAAGGTAATGACACCCAGCACCGAGTTCAGCACTTCCAGCATTTGTTCCTGCGTCACCACGGTAAAATCTTCGCTGCCATGGCGTGCGAGTAGCAAACGCTTCACCGACGCACTGACGGCATCGCCATCGGCATCGGGGTGATACAACACATCAATTTCCATCAGGCTGTCACGGTTAAACATATCCAGCGCCGTGCTGGCCGGAATATATACGGCATCATCCAGATCAAAGCCCAGCATCTGCCCCTTGGATTCCATGACGCCGACGACACGAAAACGATAACCACCCACGCGCACGATTTCACCCAGCGGACTGCGATCGGCAAACAACTCGTCACGCACTTTACTGCCCAGCACAATAAAGGCACGTGCCGCCTGTAAATCATCGGCCGGTAAAAATTGTCCCAGCGCCACCTCTATTTGCCACACCGCCGGCACATCAGGACCCACGCCAAACAAATTACTGCGCCGCTGTTTTTCACCGGCTTCAATTTCAACATTGCCCTGCACCACCGGCATGGTGGCCACCACTTGCGGCAAATGACGCAGGGCTTCTGCATCGGCCAGTGTTAATGGACGCACATTATTGATCACCGCGCCCGAGGCACCATGTGTGGTGGATTTGCCGGGCGTTATACCAATCAGGTGCGTACCAAACTGTGTGAACTCGGCAAGCATGTATCGATGCAAACCTTCACCCATGGAAGTCAACAACACCACCGCCGCGATACCGATGGCTATACCCAACGCGGTCAAGCCGCTACGCTGACGACGAGCGAGTATGGCGCTGGATGCAAGATGGTAGAGATCACGGTTTTGCATAATTCAGTTTCGATTAAAGAAAAGATATCTGACGCAGAGACACTGAGAACCAGAGTGCTATTGTGTTAACTGCTAAGCCACATCTTACTCTGTGCCTCTGTGCCTCTGTGTCAAACATTCAACCGTTCAAAGCCACCACCGGGTTCAAATTCGCCGCACGTTTCGCCGGCATTAAACCAAATATTAAACCCGACATCAGCGCCATAATAATCGCCGCCCACAATGCCCACACCGGTGCGGTAAACGGAAAATCGGGAAAATATTGTTGCAACACCCAGTTACCCAAAAAACCCAGCGCCAGACCAATCATGGCACCAAGCAATGACAACAATGCCGACTCGGCCAGAAACAACATTAATATTTGATGACGTGCGGCGCCCAGTGCTTTTAACAAACCAATTTCCGAAGTGCGCTGTGCAACCGCCACCAGCATCACGTTCATAATCATAATGCCGGCCACAAGTAAACTAATGGCCGCAATACCACCCAGTGTGTAAGTTAAGGCACCGAGTATGCGATCAAATGTAGCCAGCAACGCATCCTGTGAAATAACGGTCACATCTTCTTCACCATCATGGCGTTCACGCAAGGTTGCAATCACAAATTTCTGGGTGCGCTCCATCGCTTCGGCTTGCGTGACTTCAATTAAAATTCTAAACAGTGATTGCGCATTAAATAATGCCTGCGCTGATGCGACCGGCATAATCAGCACATCACCCATATCGGTACCCAGCGACATGCCTTCATCACCCAGTACACCAATGACGCGGCAACGGTACTGATTTACCCGCACCCATTCACCCAGAACACGATGTGAACGAAATAATTCATCTGCCAGTGTGTAAC
Source organism: Gammaproteobacteria bacterium (assembly GCA_016191795.1). GTDB lineage: Bacteria > Pseudomonadota > Gammaproteobacteria > SZUA-229 > SZUA-229 > JACPVK01. The sequence goes on along the minus strand of JACPVK010000213.1, from coordinate 1,803 downwards.
CCAGTACACAAACCGGTGCCGCGCGATCCATTTCCAGTGGTGGCAAAAACTGGCCCTGTGATAAAGATAACTGGCGCACACCATATAAATCAGCGGTCGAACCCAGAATTGTCACTTCACGTTCATACGATTGCCACGACACCGGCGCTGAACCCACAATCAGCGGCGCCAGCCTTCTCACATACGAATTGCGTTGCAGGGCGCGCGCATCGTCCAGTGTAATATCGCGCGGCACCGCACCCATCATCGGCGGCGCACCGCCGGTGGTTTCGTTTTTGCCCGGTAACACAATTAACAGATTGGTGCCCAGCGATGAAAATTGTTGCGTCACATACAAACGCGCACCCTCACCCAGCGATGTCAACAACACTACCGACGCCACACCAATCGCCATCGCCAGCAATAACAAAAATGTACGCGTGCGATAGCCACTGAGTGCCTGCATAACAAAATGAATGATGTCAGTTATTTTCATTTTTTACTTATCGAAAAAAAATCTGACGCAAAGACGCAAAGACGCAAAGAACGCGAAGGTTAAATTCATTAATAAAAATGTTACTTTCTTTGCGGCCTTTGCGTCTTTGTGTCAATTACGTTTTATTTATGCCAGCACCTTGCCATCCAGCATCCGTATGGTCCGCTGAGCCCGCGCACCCAGGTTAGCGTCGTGGGTCACCATTAACAGCGTAATGCCCTGCTTGTTCAAATCTTCGAGCACTTTCATCACTTCCATTCCGGATGCAAAATCCAGATTACCGGTTGGCTCATCTGCCAGTAACACCCGCGGTCTGGTAACCACAGCACGGGCGATAGCGACTCGTTGACGCTGGCCGCCGGAGAGCTGATCAGGCCGGTGATGGGCGCGGTCCGTTAAATCCAGCGCCGCCACCACTTCGGCCACACGCTGTTCTCGATCTTTTTTATCGACACCTGCCAGTGTTAATGGCAGAGCAATATTTTCGGCAGCGGTTAACCGCGGTAACAAATGAAATGACTGAAACACAAAACCGATTTTGTCGCGGCGTAACTGTGCCTGGTGACTTTCATTTAAGCTGTTAACATGTTTGCCATCGAGAATATATTCGCCGCTGTCCAGTGCATCGAGTATGCCGATAATGTTCAGCAAGGTGGATTTGCCGGATCCCGATGGACCCATGATGGATATATATTCACCGGCGGCAATATGCAGCGTGACATCATCCAGGCCATGCACCAGTGCATCACCTACATGAAATGTGCGGCTGGCGTTTTTTAATTCAATCATGATGTTGTTCAAATAAGAAAAAGAAAAAGAAAACGCAAATGAACGCAAATGAACGCAAATAATAAATATTTTTTGGTTCCCATGCTCTGCGTGGGAATCCGTTGTGACTGGCTATGCATTCCCACGCACAGCGTGGGAACGAGAGAAAAAATGATGGTTGCTGTTTTTGTGGGTTGGCCTTCAGGCCAACGCTGTTTCTCACCCAATATAAAATCGTTGGCCTAAAGTCCAACTCACCATGAAAAAAATCATTACATACATTTTTTATGCATTGGCGTTTATTCGCGTTCATTTGCGTTCTCTTTTTATTTTTCTTTTTCCGCTTTCACACCATCAGCAACACCTTCACGATCCGGCGTGATCAACACCTGCTCACCGGCTTTCACGCCGCTGACAATCTCGGTGAAGTCCCAGTTTAATAATCCGGCTTTCACTTCACGTTTTTGCAGTGCGTTATCCACCAGCACGTAAACATACTTGCCTTCGAGCACGGCTTCACTGGGCACACGCAATACGTTTTCACGCGTGGCAATAATCAC
>JACPVK010000196.1 GCA_016191795.1 Gammaproteobacteria bacterium | reverse complement strand
TTGAAAAACCTTATCGATGCGCCCGCAGGAGCAGGCCATGCCGGCGACCATAGCGTTTAAAAGCATAAGTCCGCAAATGAACGCAAATACACGCAAATGAAAAGAAAAAAACAAAGCTTTTATTTGCGTTCATTTGCGTGATGCACATGGATGTGCGAATGCCGCGGGCGCAGGGATGCGTAGGAGCGACGCATTTGCGGACTCAATCTTTTAATGGACTTGTCGCGGGCATGGCCCGCTCCCACAAGAGCCTATTCCTTGCCGGCTACGTAATCCACCACTTCCAGGCCAAAACCGGCCAGGCCGTGTATACGTTTGGGCGCGGTCATCAAACGCATTTTATGAACATTTAAATCCATCAAAATCTGCGCACCCACACCGTGTGTACGCAAGTCACTGGGGTGCAGTTCCTGTGCCGGTTCATGCGGGCTCAACATCCATTGCACAATATCCCGTGCATCCTGTTGCTGGCGCAATATCACCAATACTCCCGGCTCATTGCTTTCGGCAATTTGCTTCATGGCGGCGCGTCACGGCCAGCCGCTGTTCTGGCTGGAAGCCAGCACATCAAACAGAATATTTTCAACATGTACACGCACCAGCACCGGTTTATCCGCCTTGATTTCGCCATGTACCAGCGCCAGATGCAAACCTTTGCCAACTGAATCCTGATAGGCATACAAACGGAAATGACCAAACTCGTTGGGGAAATCACACTCGGCTACACGCTCCACTGATTTTTCATTTTCGATACGATAACGAATCAGTGATTCAATGGTGCCGATTTTCAAATTGTGCTGTTTGGCAAATGTTTCCAGATCGGGGCGGCGCGCCATGCTGCCATCGTCATTAAGAATTTCGACAATAACCGATGCCGGCTCAAAACCCGCCAATCGCGCCAGGTCACAACCCGCTTCGGTATGGCCGGCACGATTTAACACACCGCCGGGTTGCGCCATTAATGGAAAAATATGGCCAGGCTGCACCAGATCTTCGGGACGCGCATCTTTCGCCACCGCTGCCTGAATTGTTACCGCACGATCTGCCGCCGATATACCGGTGGTCACGCCTTCAGCGGCCTCGATGGATAAAGTAAAATTGGTGCCGTGCTGCCAGTCAGTGGCATTGACCATTAATGGCAAACGTAACTGCTGGCAGCGATCCCGCGTCAGGGTCAAACAAATCAGGCCGCGACCAAATCGCGCCATAAAATTTACATCCGCCGCCGTGGCGCAGGATGCCGCCATCAGCAAATCACCTTCATTCTCACGATCTTCATCATCCATGATGACAACCATCTTGCCCTGACGTAAATCTTCAATAATTTCTTGAATCGTGTTCAGTTGCATAATCATTACTCACATAATTCTTTGACACAGAGAAACAGAGACACAGAGGCATTAGAAATCAAAAATTCTCTGCAACTCTGTGTCTCTGCGTCAAAATCTTTTATTTAATAAACCCGTGTTCTGCCAAAAATGATTCTGTAATACCACTACCGGATTGTGCCGCTTTTTCACCCAGCAATAACCGCTCAAGATAGCGTGCTATCAAATCCACTTCCAGGTTAACGCGATGGCCGACCTGATATTGATGCATAATCGTTTCCTGCAAGGTATGCGGCACGATGTTCAGTTCAAAGCGGCTGCCGTCTACTTTATTGACGGTGAGACTGACACCATCGACGGTTATAGAACCTTTCATGGCGATGTATTTTGCAAGGCCAGCGGGTGATTCAATAATAAATCGTACCGAGCGCGCATCATCACGGCGATCCACCACTCTGCCAACACCATCAACATGGCCGCTGACCAGATGACCGCCCAGGCGTGTTGTCGGCGTCAGTGCTTTTTCCAGGTTCACCGCACTGCCCGTTTGCATATCGCCCAGCGTTGTTAATGACAAGGTCTCAGCGGACACATCAGCACAATACGCCTGCGACTTTAATTCAATGGCGGTGAGACACACACCATTGGCGGCAATGCTGTCACCGAGCTGAACGTCAGACATATCCAGCTTGCCGGTATTAATCCAGATACGCGCATCACCGCCCTTGTTTTGTATGGATTCAATTTTGCCTACAGATTGAATAATACCCGTGAACATCTTTAAGCCTTTTTCAAATCAACTGTATACATGGTGAGTGGCAGGGATGACGCGGTATTAAACTCCGAGCCTGCTTCAACACCGGCACGTGCAATGTCTTCCGGTGATTTCAAACGATCGTACAGGGCAAACATGGCACCCAACGCATATTCCGAACCGGAACCTATTGCCCAGAACCGGGTGTATTCACTGACTTCACGTAACGAGTAAATACCAAAAATACCATTAGGATTACAGATCAGAGCATCGATGTGTGTCGCTTCATAGGGGTCATCATCCTCATCCTTGGTTTTGAGAAAGTACTTGTCTTTCAATACCGGATGTAATTTACGAAAGGTTTCAAACACCGCCATACGATCCGAAAAATCAATCTTGATTTTTTTATCTTTCAGCACACTCTCCATCACCAGCGCATGAGCCGCGCTGCCAACTATGCCGAAATAACC